>NZ_JAUBQU010000191.1:0-7290 GCF_036701435.1 Microcoleus sp. Pol12A5 | reverse complement strand
CCGCTACAGCGATGCTATTGATTCTTACGATCGGGCGATCTGCATCCGGCCAGACAAATACGAAGTTTGGTACAATAGAGCCGCTGTGCTCGGAAAAATGCAGCGATATCAAGAATCGATCGAATCCTACGACAAAGCAATCGCCCTTAAACCAGAGGATTTTGAAGTGTGGCACAACCGAGGTGCAGCTTTCGACAAACTGTCGCAGCACGAAGCAGCAATTGCCTCTTACGAATCAGCAATTACCCTTAATTCGGAGTGTTACGAAGCTTGGTTTGCCAAAGGGGAATCTTTAGCAAAATTGCAGCGCAATGAAGAAGCGATCGCAGCTTATGAGAAAGCAATTGCTATTAAGCCAGACTCCTACGATGCTTGGCGTCATGTGGGGATAGTCTTGTCTGAATTAAAGCGGTATGAGGAAGCAATGGCAGCTTACGATCGAGCTATTGCCATCAAGCCAGATCATGCCGAAGCTTGGCGCGATCGAGGCGCAATTATATCGGAATTAAAACAGGATACACACGGAAATGAATCGGGGGAAAAAGAGACTGAAGTTAAGCCGAATTCCGTTGTTCAAAATTCATAGGTGTCAGGTAATCGGCAAGCGCACCTTACTTTTAAGTTAGTAAGGGATGAGAATATGTTGCCTGTATATCGAGAGCATCTTTGGCAAAAACAATCCAATTTCACTGTATTAATAGTTGGCGATGAACCATCACTACAGTTATTGAGGAGTATTTAAACAGACTTGATAGCGGGCATTAAAATGCTTTTTGTCTACGGTTTGTTATCTAATTTTTTTCTCTTTTGGCCGCTCTGTTTGGGGCGGTTTTTTTTATGGTAAATTTAGGTAAGCTGCAAACAAGGAGAATAGTTATATGTCTGTTCAGCTTCAAAAACGGTTATTTACAGTAAAAGAATATCATTTGATGACTGAGGTTGGTATTCTCTCGGAGGGCGATCGGGTAGAACTGATAGAAGGAGAGATTGTTAAAATGGCTGCAATTGGTACTCGTCACGCAAGTTCTGTTAAGCGTCTGATCGCTGTGTTCTCGGATTTGGAGAGAAGACGTGCGATTCTAGGTGCCCAAGACCCTATCCAGTTGACGGAGCGCACTGAACCTCAACCGGATGTTGTATTGCTGCAACCTCGCGCTGACTACTACGCCACAGCCCATCCAGTACCGTCAGAAGTTTTGCTGCTAGTGGAGGTTTCAGATAGTACGGTTGATTATGACAGAGATGTGAAAGTATCCATTTACGCTCGATCGCTCATTCAGGAAGTTTGGCTGGTAGATTTAGTTGAAAATTGTTTGGAAGTCTACCGTCAGCCAGGCCCGAACGGTTATAGTTTAATGCTCAAGTTTTGGCGCGGTCAACAAGTTGCGCCGCTGGCTTTTCCAGATTTAGAAGTGAGCGTTGATTTTATATTGGGTTAGTATGAATAAGTAATGGCAGCTAACGATCGAGCGATCGCCATTAAGCCTGAGAATGCGGAAGCTTGGCGCGCTCGCGGCGCAGTTGTATCGGAATTAAAGCAGGATACAGACAAAATTGACTCCGGGAAATGTGATATTACAAATGCCTCAGATAGCAAGGTGGAGCAACCTAAAGTCAGCAGATTCGATGTAAGGACTGATTATTATATAGCACTTTTCAGTAATTAATGAGGTACGCCTGGGAATTGGAATGCGATCGGGGCGTACTTCTCTTATTTGAGAATCGGTATAGTGGCTTAGGGGAAAATCTGGTGAGTGCGATCGGCACGGGTGACTGTGGCGAGACTAACTTGTGGGTAGGAACGCCCTGCGGCTTGAGTTGTTACAGCTTTTGCTTTTGAAACAAAATACAATATGCTTATATCTGGAGTTTAGACTAAGAAAAGCTGGCTCAGTTAGAAACTGAGGCATAAAAAATCAATTGGGCAGCCAAATATATGTGATTAAGAAGTCAAATTTCGATGATTTTGGAACTGACCTCGACCCTTTTTTACTACTGGATAGCGAATGCGCTCAGAGCGAGATTGACCAGTCGGCCAACCAGGGGATTTTCCCCGTGGTTTTGGTGCTTGAGCTGGAGTGCCAATCTTGACCAAAAGTGGGAAAAGGGATTGAGCCACCCGTCCTGGAGTCAAATTAGTCAGAGGTTTTTGCCAAGGCAAGTGATAGTCTCGAACTAAATCTTGAGCCAACCACAACTGCCAAGTTAACAGAGGCATCAAATCGCTCCAACGGTCACATTGTTCTGGGGTACTTAGATGGGGTAGAGTCCAATGTAATGTTTGCTTGGCTAAACGATACCAATGCTCAATGGCAAAACGGCGCAAATAGTCCATCCAGACTACTTCGAGCGAACAAGAATTCTCACCTATCCATGCTAACCATAAAGGTTTAACCTGACGACAATTACTAGCGACAGCCTTTGGCTCTACCAAGATCAATGTCATCGGATGTTGAGTACTAGAACGAAAGTGTAAGTTATCCCACCTTCTGATTTGTAATTGTCCTAGCTTTGGGTCATCTAATTCTACCATCTCCTCAGCAACCCACCAAGTCTGGGGGTCGTTGAGCTGAAATTTCTCCCCGTGACGACGGGGACGCCCTCGGCCAGAATAAGCTGGTGGGGCAGAGTATAAACAGCGATTAGAACGCAACCCGATTAACTTGTCGGCTTTGAGATGGGCGGTCTGCAAAACTAAACTGGCACACCCATATTCCCGGTCAAATAATACTAATGGTCGTTGTGGCAACCCTGCTATCACTTGCTCTAACTGCCCTGCCGCTTTACTGATGGGTGTATCCCAACTGGTGATTCGTTCGTGTCTTAAGGGTAAGGCCCAACTCCCTTGCGCCGAGGGTATCCAGGCAATTGTGCTGTAGCCCAAGCCGATTGCTATCGGTTTATTGCCATGAATCGCAGTGGCTTGATGTTCATAGGTACGCTCCCTCAAGGTTCGTGCATCTGGTCTCGCCCACGCTGTGTGGTCTACTGCTAAGATTGGTCTCTCTACTCCTGACATCTGCTCAAGATACAGTTTCATTAATTGCTCTCGGTCTGGCTCAGAGTCCTGTAAGGCTTCAGAGACGCTTGACCATTTTCTTCGAAACAATGGGTTGAGTGCCATCTCTGTTAAACAATTGGCTTTTGGCGTGGTCATCACTGCATCCATCAGCTCAAAGGTGGCATCTTTGGCTTGACCTAGCATTTTATAGGCTTGTTGACGAAATTCTCTCAAGGCTTCACAATTCATGGCAGGCAGATTTGAGGTTTTTTGCTAATTCTCAATTTTCTGCCTTTAGGGAGCCTGTGCCAATCACAGGCTCCCTTTTCTTTCCCTTGTTAGTCTAAACTCCAGTTATATATAAAGAAGGAAGTTAAGATGCTAAAACGAGTTCAGCGTAAAAAGTGGCAAAGATTTTTCCTCATCAGAAATCCACTGCTTGTAGGAATTTTTACACTAATTCTGACATTGCTGCTTGGCTGGGCTGGAACATTGCCCAGTCTTTCTCAGACTCCAACACCTCATTCCACTCAGAAATCAACTCCGACTTCCAAGAAGGAACTGATTGCCAAAATTAAGGAAAAACTTAATGAAGATTTAGCGTTTCGGATTGAGAACAAGCTTTCTCCCGATCTAAAAGAAGTCGAGAAAAAGGTTGAGCCGTACAAAAAGAAGCTGACTTCTCAAGAGATAGAAGAGATAGAAAGTTTTTATAAAAACGAATATACCCGGCTTAAGAAGGCTAAGGATTCCGATTTATGGGAGAAAGTCAACGATGGACTCCTCGATGGTCTGGGTTGGCTCGCAGCGTTTTTTTTTCTAATACTATGTATATGTAAGGAAACCTTACAAAAGGTAGTTAGCAGCTTTTTCAATGCGGTAGGTAATTGGATATATAACAGGTGTGCTGGAACTCGACTTTTACGTGGAATTGCTCTACGACATTATCGAAAGGGACTAATTGAAAAGTGTCAGGAGTTGAAAATCCCATTTCGACCAAATCGACCCCTAAAGATTCGCGAGATCTACGTTCCTCTCAAAGTTACAGGTACTAGGGATAATGAACAGCTCGATGCCTACGGTGCAGTGAGCAAGTATCGCCGACTTATGGTTAAAGGCGCACCTGGTTCTGGTAAATCAATGCTGCTCAAGTATCTTGCTCTTAGCTACGCGGAAGGTAGGTTGAATCTACCAGATCAACCTGTACCAGTTTTATTAGAACTCCATCGGCTAAGCAAATCAGACAAGTCATTAGAACAGCACTTTGTAGAGGCCTTAGATCGGGATGATTTTCCTCATTCTCAGCTCTTTATAGAGCATAGTTTAGCTCAAGGTACACTAATGTTGCTGCTAGATGGTCTTGATGAAGTCAACAGCGATAATCGCTGGCAAGTCGTGGCACAAATTAAGGACTTATTGGACAAGCACCCAAATTGTCGTGTCGTTATTACTTGCCGTACAGCAGTCTACAAAGGTGAATTTGACGATCTGAACCATCTTGAGACTCTGGAAGTTGTTGAATTCATCGAGCAACAGATTAGAGACTTTTTGAAGACGTGGAAACAATATATGCCACAAGGAAAGTCGATTGAGCAACTCATGCAGACGTTGCACGACCGACCTCGAATCATGGCGTTAGCACGCAATCCGCTCATGTTAACTATCATTGCCTACCTCTATGCTGATACCCCATTGGTACTGCCTCGCTCACGCGCTGAGTTCTATCGGAAATCTACAGATATTTTGCTAGATCAATGGCATCATGAACACAATCAGTTTCAGGCACGGGAGAAGCGGTTTGTACTCCAGGATTTAGCTATTTACAACCAAGATATTACTAAGCAGCAACAGCAAGATAGCGGTAGCATCAAATTCAAGACGGTTTTGCAGCAGATAAAGCTGTTACTTCCTGAGCTTAATCTCCAGCCTGACCAAGACGCTTTGCCTCTACTAAATGAAATTGTAGAACGTAGCAGCTTACTCATCAAAATAGATGGAGGTGAGAAATATCAGTTTGCTCATCTTACTTTGCAAGAGTTTTTCGCTGCGTCTAAGTTAATAGATGATAAGGATGGTCTACTCACTCGTTTCAAAGCTGATAATGACGCTTGGCGTGAGACAGTAAAACTCTGGTGTGGACTTGCTGGGGATAGTACCGATTTGATCCGGGAAGTACGCAGGATTTCGGAGATTACTGCTTTTGAGTGTTTAGCTGATGCTCAGAGGGTAGATTTAGCGTTGGCAGACGAAATTATCAATAGGTTCAAAGATCAACTAGGAAAAGGTAGTAACCACGAGGTGGTAAATCGTGCCTTTGCCTCTGTAGCTGCAGACGACCGGAGACGCACTGAGGTATTCAACTTCTTGAAAGATACGCTTGAAAATATTGGAGAAATAGATGCCCGCCGCGAGGCAGCAGCGAAGGCTCTGTCAATGACTAACTTAGCTGAAGCTGCTGATGTGCTGGCTCGTCAGTATGCAGATAGAGCTGAACTGCGTCCTTTACTACATTCTGCTTTGGTACGAATGGGAGATTTAGCTGTGTCAAAAATCTCATATTGGGTGGAAGCTGGAGCGATCGAATCATCTCTGCTGGAATCTAGCTCTGTCGAGTTGATGGACATTCTAGTTGATATAGGAACTCCGACAGCTACACAAATGCTAGTTTCTTGGATTTGGCATAGCAATCAGAGCTTAGCAAGTAGTGCTGCATTGCTCTTAGCACATTTGCTGCGACACTCCGAGCAAGAAAAAGTAATTGGGAGTTACAAACTTACAGAAGACCAGAAGAGAGTAAAAGAGCGATTGGACTGGATTTGGAAGCCTTTTGAAACATCCACTAACTCTAATTTGAGCATTATTGCTGGTCGGGTGGCTTATCTTATAAGTCGAGTTCCGCTTGAGATAGCTAACTCTGTGCGAGTGCTTTCGTTAGATCCTCGACTAATTATACCCATCTGTTCAATAGAGCTGTACGATCAGAAAACTAACTTAGTGCAAATCAAGTGGAAGCATTTACTTGTTTCAATTAAGAAGGGTATTGAGATAGCAAAAGAAAAGGAGTCGAGAAAAATTTCGATAGAAAGATATGACAACGAAATGCGCAAGCTTCTTGATGAAACAGAAACACTATGGGATTTCCTTTTCTTGAAGATAGAGCCTAGCCTACAAATTATCTTACTCTATCAATACGTATCCTATCCCCGCCTAATAGAGGAATATTGGTATGATAGTATAATAAAAATAGAGAAGGAAAAGAGAACAAAACTGTCCGTCCAACAATTCCAGGAACTTATGTTTTCAACAATGCCTGCTACTATTGTTACTGGAGTAATTACAGGATTGTTTTTCTTCGTAAATACTGAGTTGAAAAAGCTAATTAATTTAACCCCAAGCAACTTTTTCATTCAAAATACTCTCTTTATTTGTCTTTCGATTAGTGTCATTATATCGCTTAACTATTTTATGTGGAAATACCAAAAATTTATAGAATATAATTATTGGTTTTTGTATTGGAATTTTAAAAAAATCGTAAGATCTCGAGTCCGAGGAGAAACGAGGATTAGAATGATCTATTGGGAGTGGCGGGTTGAAGAAAGAACGTTAAGAGGCGTGGTAAACATGAGTATGTGGATTGAGCGGGTTGAGGGATTTTTAGAAAAGGAGATAGGAGAGGAGTTAGGGATGGAGATGGACGCAGAGTGGCAAAAGACCAAGGATGCAGTGTAAGCGAAAGGTGCATCAGCTACTACCCATTTATTTGGCATAATCCGGTTATACATCTTGTCTGTCCCATAAGAACTAAACCAAACATTAACTTGCAACTTAGACGCGCAACGATCGCACCCACTGAAAATCACCCTCACTCAGCACTGGTATAGACTGCACTGAATAATCGATCGCAAAATCTAGAGTCGCCTCCAGGTAAACTTGTCTCAAAATCTCAGATAAATTAACAACAGATTCTCCATCTCCTGACATATCTTTAACTTTCTCGTCTTGAAAAAGCTTCAAAAGAAAAGCAACGGGCCGATCGCCTAGCAGCAAAATTGCGCGAAATGGGGATTAATCCTGATGAGGTGTGATTGTTTTTAGATTGTTAAATGGTGTACAATCGCACTTTTTAAACAGCAGAAATATCAGAAGCCCCAAAAGGGCGATCGCTCCCCTCATCTATATCTCAATATTAAGATTTCCTTAGTTGCTGGCGTCGCGCACAGAAATCGGTGATACAATCAACAGCTTAGCTAGGGGTGCCCGAATATCCGGGCTGAGAAAACACCCTTAGA
>NZ_JAUBQU010000035.1:0-52206 GCF_036701435.1 Microcoleus sp. Pol12A5 | reverse complement strand
TGACCCCATCTTTTTTTACCATAAATCGGTCTAACCTGCTTCAGCTAGGGGTTTTGACGGGGTTGTCACCCCGTCAGGGGAGGTGGTTCTCTGGCTGCTGGTGGCGGTGGCATGGCAGTTGGTACAGTTGTACTTGGAGGTATTATGGTTGGTCCAGCCTTGGCAATTGGTGGCTTCATGCTTGCTGGTGAAGGTGAAAAAGCTTTGACAAAAGCACGAGAATATGAAGCCAAGGTCTATACAGAAATCGCTAAAATTGATGCTGCTAAAGACTTTTTGGAAAGAGTCCAGCGACGGATTGATGAACTTAACTATGTGGTGAATAACTTGAACTCTCGTACTGTTTTCGGACTTAACGAACTTGAATCCCAGGCATTCGAGCGAAATCAAAATGCAGATGTGCGTAAGTTGCAACAGGTAGCGCTTCTGGTAAAATCGCTTGCAGAAATTATGAAGACCCCTGTCTTAGATAGCGAAGGAAACCTCAACCCTGCGACTGCTAAAATCAAAGCTAAATACGGTACTATTTGAGGCAAGTTGACATGATAGCAAAAGAAGTTTCGCGAGGCATCTCAAAGATCACCAGTCCTGCTGAATGCTGACAGGAACTTGTCTCAGCTTACACTGAGTACAAGATGGTGGCAGAGCAGGAGCAGACTAAACGGCGTGAAATTGAGGCATGGGAGAAAACAACCATCGCTCAGATTAAAGCCCAGAGCGATTGGATGATGGAGTACCTCGATCGCTCATTTGATGAGCGTGCAGAAAATTTTCGCGATCTTTTTAGCGTAGTGGATTCGGCAATAGCTAGTGGCAATAATGAACAGTTAGCATTAGCTTTACATTCAATTACAGAAATAGCTAAGTCGAGTCCTTTCCAAGACCTTGCAAACTTAGCATCAGTAAAAGCTGCACTTAACGATCCAGACCATGAATGGGTGTTTTGATTCACCTTTATGAGTGTGGGTTGCCCCTTCACCTATCCCCTTAAATTGAAAAGCGATCGCCCTTAATCTCCAAAAGTGCGATCGCCCTCGATAATTTGACAGTTAACTTATCAAAAACCATCCGTCAAAAAAGTTATCCTCGGCGAGAGGGTAAATCAAACACCACTTCAAATCGGATGTTGGGCACTCCTTGCCGAAACAACTGAATATGTCCCTCCGCATCCGATCGGCTGCGATAGCGACCGACGATCGCCCATTGCAAGCTGGACGGACGAGGTGGCACAATAGGGGAAACTTCCAACAGATTGCAAGGCATGAGCGACAGCGAGCGGATTTCAGTTGTTTTGCCAACACAGGCTAAAAAGGATCTCGAAAAGTTGTGCGATCTCGAAAAGCGATTGATCTCCAACTGTGTCTACCTTCTGATTCAAGAGGCGATCGATCGAGCAAAAGCATTCGGCAAACTCAAATCAATAGATGATTGAAATTACAATCAATCAAATTCAACAAGAATTAATTAGCCAAGAAGATGCAAAAAACTGGTTTTTAAGCTTCCCAACCGAGTACCAGCAGGAAATATTGCAGCGGCTATCATACATGACCCTCCAAGCAGGGGCGCGAGAAGAAGATGTTTCCCTCGCTATTGCCAAATCAAAACTTCCCCCAACTTACACCCCTTGTGTGTTGCTGAGTAGAGGGCGATTAAAAGAACAAATGGCAAAGCTTTTGAAACTGCCGCCCTCAGAATCTATCAAAACCTTTTTCCTGTTAATGAGTTTATTGGCAATTGCCGATGCGCGCAGGTACTGCAAATATTGTCAAGATGGCTGCAGCCACTGGTGGCATCGCGATTTGAGCGATCGCAAAGTTGTAGATGAAATTCAGCGCGAGTTTCTACAAAGCATTCTTGTTTAAGTTGTAGTAAGCTGTGATGCGAGCAGGCGATCGCTACTCACGCAGCAGCCATATTCTGGGCTTCCACAGGGACGGGCAAGAGGCCCATCCCCCAAGAAAACTGATTCTTTGTGGAACAGACATCTTGCCTGTTCGAGGTGATTGCAAACAACTACAAAAAAACAGACTCTTTGTGGAACAGGCATCTTGCCTGTTCCTAACAAAAGGCCACACAGATTACGAATCCCGATCGAGCTTCAGCACAGCCATAAAAGCCTCCTGCGGCACATCCACAGTACCCACAGACTTCATCCGCTTCTTACCCTTCGCCTGCTTTTGCAGCAACTTCTTCTTCCGCGAAATATCACCGCCGTAACACTTCGCCAACACATCCTTCCGCAAAGCGGGAATGTGCTCAGAAGCAATCACCTTCGCACCAATTGTTGCTTGAATCGGCACCTTAAATTGATGGCGGGGAATCAACTCCTTGAGTTTTTCCGTCAACCCGCGGCCCACATTGTAAGCCTTATCCCGGTGTACGATCATCGCCAAAGCATCAACCGGATCGCCATTAATTAAAATGTCCATTTTCACCAACGGATTTTCGCGGTAGCCAATTATGTGATACTCCATGCTCGCATAACCGCGCGATCGCGATTTCATCTGATCGAAAAAGTCAGTCACCACCTCCGCCAAAGGCAACTCGTAAACCAGCGTAGTTCGGCCTTGACTGAGATACTTCATATCCATAAAAATGCCCCGCCGACTTTGAGACAGTTCCATCAGCGCGCCCACATAAGTTTCCGGCGACAGCATTTCTACCCGCACATAAGGTTCCTCAATTTTCTCGCGATACTGAGGCTCTGGCAAGTGGCTGGGATTGTCAATTGTTAACACTTCCCCTTTAATTGTTGTGATTTGATAAACCACCGAAGGAGCCGTAACAATCAAATCCAAATTGTATTCTCTCTCCAGTCTTTCTTGCACAATTTCCATGTGCAGCAAACCCAAGAAACCGCAGCGAAAACCAAATCCCATCGCACTCGAAGTTTCCGGTTCGTAAGAAAGGGCCGCATCGTTGAGTTTGAGTTTTTCTAAAGCTTCCCGCAAATCTGGAAATTGGTCAGCATCGATCGGGAACAAGCCGCAAAAAACCATCGGTTTTGCTTCTGTATAACCCGGCCAAGGCTCCGGTGCAGGCTTTTTGACCAAAGTAATCGTATCGCCGACGCGAGCATCAGCTACGGCTTTAATTGCCGCAGCCAGATAACCAACTTCCCCGGCGTGCAGTTCGTCTACTTGAACTTGAGTCGGTGAAAGGATGCCCAATTCATCGATGACATATTCCTTACCCGAAATCATCAACAAAACTCGATCGCCCTTTTTGACACTTCCGTCCATCACCCGGAAATACACAATTACCCCGCGATAAGGGTCGTAATAACTATCAAAAATTAGCGCCCGCAGCGGTTTGTCCACAGTATCCTGCGGCGCTGGCACCAATTCGACGATCGACTCCAAAATCTCATCTATACCAATTCCTTCCTTAGCCGAAGCCTCAATCGCCCCGCTACAGTCCAGACCGATAATTTCTTCAATTTCCCCTTTTACCCGTTCCGGTTCTGCTCCCGGCAGGTCAATTTTATTTAAAACTGGAATAATTTCCAAATTATTTCCCAAGGCAAGGTAGACATTTGCCAAGGTTTGTGCTTCCACGCCTTGAGATGCGTCAACCACCAGCAGCGCCCCTTCGCAAGCAGCGAGCGATCGCGACACCTCGTAAGAAAAGTCCACGTGTCCGGGAGTGTCGATCAGGTTGAGCACGTACTCCTGACCGTCCTTGGCAGTGTAATTCATCCGAGCCGCTTGCAGCTTAATCGTAATGCCGCGTTCGCGTTCGAGATCCATATTGTCTAAAAACTGCTCCTTCATCTCCCGTGCCTGCACAGTCCCAGTCGCCTGCAACAGGCGATCGGCCAAGGTCGATTTTCCGTGGTCGATGTGAGCAATAATCGAAAAATTACGAATGCGAGATACAGGGACGTTAGTCATGTTTTTTATCGAAGAGCTAATCGGCAAAGGATACTTTTTGTTGTATGATTACACAAGCAAGAGTAGAGTGCTTACTTCAACCTCTTACTGGGGATTGAGATGAAACCACAACAGAGACAAACCTCAAGAGTATCAGTTATTACCATTCAAGTGTCCGGGTTCGGTCGGACACCCAAAAGGAAAAAACTTTTCTCTGTCTCATTGTACAGAAAGCTGTTAAGCGGTTGAGGAAAGGTGGGGTGCAAATCAGGGACTGCAAATATCTAGTCCAGTCGGTTGTCATGAAAAGAATTGAAACTTAAGAATTAAAACTAGGATTTTTTAACTATGAGCCAGCCAAGTATACCCTCCCACAGTTCGTCAGAAAAAGTGGAACTATCTATCCATATAGATTCGGAACTGCTAGACCAAATTAAGCACTTGACGAATGACCCCAGCAAAGTCATTGAAACAGCAATCAAGCAGTGGCTCAGAGGCGAGCGCCGCGAAGACGAGCTGGCTCTGAGTTTACGCCGCAACCCCCCAGTCCCGCCGCGTGGTGAATGGAACGACTGAGCTGCTCTCGCCCCAGACGGCGCGCGCAAATCAGCAGGCTGTGAAATTTAGAGCGCGCGGACTATCTCCTGCAGATTTCGTGACGAAACCTACAGGTTGTGGGCGAGTTAACTCGGCTAACTGACAACCTCGGAACTATTCAAGGTGACAGAAAAAATGCCTGAGCCAGTCCCAGAGTTGAGCTGTTGGCAGCCTCAGATTTTGGCGTAATTTTCAAACTAGATAGTTAATCGGTGCAGATTCCTAATTCCTCAATCTAAATTTTTATTTCTTAATTACCCAAAACGGCTGAGAACGAATAGTGTTGAGTTTTGAGTTGAGTTCAGAATTAAATAATTAATATTTTATGAGTTCATTAATCACTCAAAAGTCAATAGTAGAAGCATAAAATTTTTGCAAAGTGTGAGTGTTGAGCGATTAATGTTTTAATTAAAAAGCCAAGAACTTTTTGGATTAATAACTCACCAATTAACAGTAGAAGCCCCAAACACTGGGGAGTATTGAGTTCTTTATTAAAAACTCAATACTCCCAAATCAGAACTACTTTCATCCCCTACTCTGATGGACTCTAACACAGATTTCCGGCGATCGAGCCTCGCCTCTACAGCCTTTTTTCAAGAGTTAGGGGCAGAATTAGTATTTACCCAAGACGGCTCTGGTAAATATCTATCTTTTTATTGGCAAAAAGCCGAACAGTACAACCTTACAGCAGAACAAATTGTCGATCGCCCCCTCAGCGAAACCCTGCAACCCATCCCCCCTGCGCCTTACCTCGATATCCTGCAGCGGGCGCTCGAAACCCTCGTACCGCAACGGTTCAGCTATCCATTTTGCCACGCCGGACAATATTTCCTCTTCGATTTGACACTTACTCCGGCGATCGACTCAAACGGCAAAGCTGCAAAAGTCTTAGTTATGGGAAGGCTGCTGTCTGACAAACCCACAGACAGACGGCCCGACTCCCCAGAATTTATGCTTTATCCAGCTTTGCCATCCCCATCGGACGCACGCCCACCAATGTCGCTTCCAGCGAGCCACATCCCCGGTCGAGTTCTCCCTTCCTACTCGGAAATCGACCGCAAAATCATCTCCCAAATTGCTCAAAACCTGCACAAAACCCTCGATTTAGAAACAATTTGGCAGCAAACTGTTAACAGCTTGGGTCAAGTTTTGAACGCGAGTCGCTGCATCATCTGTTCATACAAACAAGACAGCGAAAATCTCGAAACTTCTCCCTTCCTTGCCTCGGAAAATCAGCAGAATTCGACCGCAGCAGCAGCCGAATTACAACAGTCAATAGCTAAGGACTCCTCGCCCCCGCTTTCCCCAGCTCAAATCGAAAATCTCCAATCGAAAACTTTTAAAGTAGTAGCTGAATACCGCCAAGAAGCTTACTCTTCTATGCTGGGATTAGAACTGCGCGCAGCCGAACAGCCAGGGTGGATTCAAACTTTAGCCACCTTAAAACCAGTAGCAGTCGATTACGCCTCCCCCGCCGCAGATCCCTTCCACCGCCATTCCGTGCTCGTAGCAGCTACCTTTTATGAAGACCAACCCAATGCACTGATATGTTTGCACCGCTGCGGCAGTTCCCCAAAATGGAGTCATGTCGAACTCGAATTCGCCCGCGAGTTAGTCGCTCAAGTCGGCAGTGCGATCGCCCACGCTACACTTTACCAAGAATTAGAACAGGCCCGCGCCGAAGCCGTAGCTCTTTCCCAACTTAAAAGTCAATTTCTTGCCAATACTTCTCACGAACTCCGCACCCCCCTCAACGGCATCCTCGGCTTCCTAAAACTGCTTGTGGACGGCATGGCAGATGACCCCGAAGAAGCGCACCAATTTATCGAAGAAGCTTACCGATCGGCATTACATTTGTTCAATGTCATTAACGATATTTTGGATATCGCTAAAATCGAAGCTGGCAAAATGGAGTTAGACCTCGCTCCCGTAAAACTCGGCGAACTTTTGCAACAAGTTGAGAATTTTACACGGGTTCAAGTCGAGCAAAAGCGATTGCAATTTCAAATCCAAAAACCTTCTGTTGAGGACGAGATTATTGTGTACGGCAACTACCAACGCCTGCTTCAAGTAATCTTGAACCTCACGGGCAATGCGATTAAATTTACTGGGGAAGGGGGAATTCGCATCAGTGCTGAGGTTATTAAGAAAAAGGTGACTGTTCACAACCAGCAGTTCCCCGGAATGGTGAAAATCCGAGTCGCTGATACTGGCATTGGGGTTTCTCTCGACAAGCAAGATAAATTATTTGAGTCGTTTTTTCAGGTGGATGGCGCTCGTACCAGACAATACGGCGGCACCGGTTTGGGATTGGCTATTTCTCAAAAACTGGTAGAAGCAATGGGAGGTACAGTAAATTTTTACAGTATGGGGGAAGGACTCGGAGCTACGGTTACTTTTACTGTACCCCTTTACCAAGAACCACTATTTAAAAATTAATCATCGGTAATCAATCATCAATAATTTCTCCTCCGCACGTTGAAGGAATCAGGAAGCCTAAATCAGGAATCTGCAAAAAGTAAGAAGCAAGAAAAAATCAGGAAGCAGCAAAAAACAGCTATAGCAGTTCTCGAATTTCGTGAGGCACTCGAAAGCTTTATTACCAATTAAAAAACTGTACCTTACTCACTTAAAAATTGCTATATTCCTGTATTTGTGAGTTTTTTTGCCTTAATAAAAGTCATCGATAATTGGTAATTATCCTACAAACACAGTTCGATCGCCCACCAGCGTATAAATTTTGACTTTTATCCGTCGCCAAGCTCCCTCCTTGGGAGTTTTGGACTCCTATCGATCGCCCGCGCCACTTCCGATCCCCACCCAGAATTGGCATAAATCAAATCCGGGGGATACGGATAACAGCTCATCTTTGATCTATCGGCTGGCAGCTCACACCTCCTAGTAAACCCCCACAGCCCGCCAACTTTACAAGAACTTAATGCCTGCTTTTAGGACTGATTCAGCTTCCGAATCCCCTACTGTAAAGGATTGTTAAGAAAACTGTTGCATAAAGGACGCTCTCCGTTCTATGTGCCGATCGTAAAGATCTTGTAAAGACAGCCCAACTACTTAGTAATTTTTGAAAGCGTGTGGCAATATTTAAGTAGAATTACGTAATTCATAAGTGGGACAGCCGCAGGCTGGCAAATTGAGTAAATTCCTGCTCTGTTGCCGGAGTGGTAAACTTTTGCCAGTCTAGTAGAAAAAGGGTTGCTATGAATCAGCAAATATCAGCTCAATCGCAAAAGCTTTTACTCCAAATTGGCAGAAGTATTCGTCGAACCTTGGATATCCATACCATCTGGCAGCAAACAGTTAACACTCTGGGAGAAACACTAGGCGTCAGCCGCTGCATCATTTGTCCCTATGAAAGTTCTAACCTGCAAGTCAAAGTAGCTGCTGAATACTGCCAAGAACCATTTTTACCCATGCTGGGAATGGAAATCTCGCTCACAGCAGCACCTCATTTCGTTCAAGCTCTAGCCACCCTCGAACCAGTGGTAGTAGAGTCCTTTGCAGCCAATGACCCTTTTGGACCCCAGTCGCTGCTAGTGGTGGCTACCGCTTACCAAGAGCAACCTAACGGGATAATTAGCTTGCATCAGTGCAAAGGTCGATCGTCGGGGAAGGGTAAGACCGATCGACCTTGGACTCAATGCCAAATCGAATTCGCACAAGAACTCGCCGAACAAGTAGGAAGTGCGATAGCCCTCGCCACTCTCTACCAAGAGCGCAGCAAGCGAGTACAAGGACTATCCCAGCTCAAAAAGCAATTTTTGTTGAAGGCGTCCCACGAGCTCCGCACTCCCCTAAATCACATCATCGGCTATCTACAACTAACCATAGACGACCAAGCTGACGATCCCATAGAAGAGAGAGATTTTATCGAAGAAGCTCACCGTTCGGCTATCCACCTTTCTGAGGTAATTTCCAATATCTTAGATTACATTGAGTTAAGTGAAGCTTGCCAAACTCACGCAGAGTTAGCCACTTTCAGGACTCAGGAAAAATCGGGGCATCAGTAAACCTTCTAGTGGCGTATTTAACAAGTCTAATATTTACCGTGCAAACAAGTTTTACCCTGGAAAAAGCTGATACTTTATCGATAGATTCCCTAAAGAAATTCGGTAGCTGGTTCATCAATTATTTTTAGGGCATTATAGTTTTACACAGTACAGCATAGCAACTACTACACGTAGTAGCTTGGTGTATCGATCGTATTATGTCCGCTGGAACAACTCCCATCAAATAGGTTATTTGACCGGAAAGGATATTGCACGCATAAGATTGCACTTTCGCACTTTTAATGGTTTTAACTTGTGCTTGATATAATTACCCACTGCCCTTTTTTTTCGGAGTTTTTGGAGGGCTGACATATCGCGCCCAAAAAGGTTCCTCCATATCTTTCATCGCTGCTAGTTTTTGGCGTTCTTCCTCTATGCGCTTGCGTTCTGAAAGATCGGAAAATATGTTGATATTGCCGACAGTCTGGCCGCCCGCATCTCGCACGCGTGCGGCCCAAAGCCAAACATCGATCGAACTACCGTCTTTTTTTAACAAAGATATTTCCAAACCGTTTTGCGGTTTGCCATTAGACGCAGACTTTAGCAGCGCGTAAAAATCTTGCTTTTGGCCTTCAGGAATATTCGGTAAAGGTTTCCCTAAAACCTCAGCAGCAGTCCAGCCAAAAAGTTGTTCGGCGGCGCGGTTCCAAACAACGGTATGGCCGTCATTGCTGGTACAGTTAATTGCCAGCGGCGCCGATGCTATCTGGGCTTGCAAAACTTGGTTAACGAGTTGTAGTTTCAATTCTACTTGCTTGCGATCGGTAATTTCCTGACAAGCGCCCCACAAACGGACAACCCGTTCAGCAGTTTTGTCCCACACCACTTGCCAGTAGTCCCGCACCCAGCGCACCTCGCCTTTTTGATTAATAATTCGATACTCATTAGCTCCAGTGCGGCTGAAAGTACAGCCTTCTAATTGTTTAATTAACATTTCCCTGTCGTCGGGATGAACGAGTTCAGAGTTCCACCAACCAAACGATTCTAATTCTTCAGGAACGATCCCGGTGCAGCGCTCAAAAGCTTCTGTCGCCCACTCGCAGGCGAACTTGCCGTCGGGAAGTCCCTTAAAAGAATAGGCAAAATCCGAAGTAATTTGCGACATAACTCTATAGTGGAGTTCCGACTCTCGGACTGCGATTTCGGCTTGCTTTCGTTCCCCTATTTCCCGCGAATTAATTATAATTCCCTGCACGCTAGAATCGTAAAGCAAACTGTTACCTATCGACTCCATGTATATCCAAGAACCGTCCGCGTGGCGTTTCCGATATTCGATTGCCCCCCCAATTCCTGGAGATTCTAACAACTTACCAAAATACGTCTGCCAAGCCAGCAAATCATCTGGATGGATTAACTCGCCGTGAAATTTACCAATTCTTTCTTCTGGGTTGTAACCCAAAAGCCTCTGTAGGGCTCCGCTGTGGTATCGAACTCGCCCGTCGGAGCCAACAATGCTAATTAGATCGGGAGAATTACGCAGCATAGCTTGCAGTTTTGCTTCACTTTTAGTTAATGCTTGATTGTCCCTGCGATGCTGGCTGATTTGTTTTTCCAACTGCTCCCGTAGCTGTCTGATCTGCCCTACTTGCTGGGCTACAGTGCGTTCCAAAAGGCGATTATTTTTTTCAATCTCAACCAGCTTTGCGGCGTTATTTGTGGCGCTTTCAAACAAGCGGCTGCCTGCCATTTCTTGTAGAGAATTTGATAAATCTTCCAAAATTTTTGTAAAAATTGCCTGTTGGGGGAGTGGCAATTCCCTAGATTGTTCCTGCAATGTTTCTAAGTGTTTGTAGACAGTTTCTAGCATTTTATTAAGGGGGGAATCTAATAGTTGCCTGCGGGTGCAACCCCTAAAAAGCGGACACAAGTTTTTTCAACATAACCCATAACAAAGACTGGTGTCTGGCGATCGACCAATCGCGCTCTCAATAACCAGGCATTTTGTGACTTTATCTTTTCGTGGGGATTTGGGGTAGCTATAAGACCCACACCATAATCTCTGATTTCGCGCGTGGATACATGGACTCCCCCAAGTTGATTTTATGGGACTCGATCTCCCTAAAAGCAACATTTAACCCTACACTACTCACTAGCAAACACTGTATAATACTGGAATGCTGACACTTACACACCGCTACCGAATTTATCCAGACTCCGCTCTTGAGCAACAACTCATTGAGTGGATGGAAATCTGTCGAGGCGCATTTAACTACGCATTGAGAGAGATAAAGGATTGGTGTGACAGTCGTAAGTGTCCGATTGACAGATGCTCTCTGAAGAAAGAGTACATCATTTCTCCAGAGCTGAAGTTTCCCGGCGAAATTCAACAGCTTAATAACTTGCCGAAAGCTAAGAAAGAATTTCCCAAGTTGAGTGAGGTTCCTTCTCAGGTTCGACCGCATGCTATTAAGCAGTTGCATAGAGGGTGGGAATATTTTCAGGAGAGAGGGTTCGCTTTCCCCAGATTCAATAAGTATGGGCAATTTAAGTCGTTGCTGTTTCCTCAATTTAAAGAGAATCCGGTGATGAATTTGCACCTTAAACTGCCCAAGATTGGGGCAATTCCCATCAACTTGCATCGACCTATCCCGACAGGGTTTGTGGTCAAACAAGTGCGAATCTTGAGGAAAGTCGATAAATGGTAAGCATCTATTTCGCTGCAATGTGATGTCAACGTTCCCGACCCAACACCCTACGGTCATCCCATTGGAGTTCATATTGGGTTGGAGAAATTCTTGGCAACAAGTGACGGTGTTCTTGTAAAACTGCCAAAGTTCTTTAAAAGTCTGCAAGGTAGGCTTAAAGTGCTGCAACGCAGACTGTCTCGAAAAAGTAAGCGGTCTAAAAACTACGAAAAACAACGCCTTAAATTTGCCCGACTTCACCATCAAATTGATAACACGAGGAAAGACTTCCACTTCAAGCAAGCCCATGCCCTTTGCGATCCTGGTGATCTGGTTTTCATGGAAGACTTGGATTACCGCATCAGTGCCAAAGGGATGTTTGGGAAGCATATGCTTGACGCTACTTTTGGACAATTCAGAACCATCGTTAAGTATGTGTGCTGGAAGCGTGGGAAATTCTTTGCCGAAGTTGATGCTAGGAGGACTTCTCAAGAATGTCCTGAGTGTGGCGGGGAAGTCAAAAAAAACCTGAGTGTTAGAGTTCATAGCTGTCCTCACTGTCGATACACAACGGATAGAGACGTGGCAGCAGGTCAGAATATCAGAAACCGAGGAATATCCCTCATTAGTACCGTTGGACAGACGGGAATCGAAAGCGCCTGTGCAGCAGATCTACCGGGGACTGAGGTAACTCAGTCTGGGCAAGTGGCGAAATTTCACAAGAGAACAACCAGGAAACCTAAGAAGTGATTCTTGGGAAGCCTATACCATAATCTTTGATTTGGTGTAGGAGGATGTCACTTTCAAATCATAGCAACCGATAGAGACAGTAAATTCTTGTTGCGCCCTAATTGCCAGCCCAGCAGCACCCCCAAAAAGTGCTCGCCAAGAGTGCGGGTAACTCCCCTACCCAGTGAATGTGGGGCTTCTCGCGGTTAAGCTAAACTAGATGGGTGTCAAGAGAAAGAGGGATTTATGACAGAGCAAGCCAACGCTCGCGATTTGTTTCGCGCTGCTTACGAACACCGCTATACCTGGGATGCCAATTTTCCCGGTTACAGTGCCGATATTGAACTCAAACAGGGCGACGAAGTATATACGGGTCATGTTTCCATCAAACCCGACATGAGCGTGGAAGTCAGCGGCATTGAAGATGAGGAAGTGCAGCAAAGCGTCTACACCCAAATGCGCGATATTGTCACCCACCGCAAACGCTCGACATTTGAAAAATCTCACGGCAAAAATAGCTTTACCCTGGGCGAGAAGGACAGCACCGAAGCTGTTGACATCTTGGTGCAAGGCGACTCAATGGGCTCGAATTATAAAATCCGAGGTCTCTCAATTTGTCAAGTCAGCCGGGTGATGGGCCGCATGGCTTTCGTAATTGACACACACAAAAGCTTAGAGACACCCGAAGGTTCTTTGGCGACTCACTATGATGCCGTTTTCCGCAACCCCCAAACAGACGAAATCATCAGAGAACTCGAATTTGAAGATACCTTTGAGAAGATAGGCGACTATTATGTCATGACAAAGCAAGTAGTTCGAGCAAAAGAAAAAGGTCAACTGACAACAACCGAGTTCAACTACTCCAACGTCAAACTGCTAGAACCAGCAGTAGTGTAGCGCGATCGAAAACCCAAGTTCTTAAATAAAACGGGTTTTTTTGGTTAACCTATTAGAATCAACTTGATTTAGCAGCAAGTAAGGCTACGATCGAACTAGAGAGCGAATTCAGATCGAGCATCAGCATGACAGAAACCGGGTTTCCGGCAGCCAGTTCACCTGAGTGTACAAGTCTTTTGTCAAGGAACCCGGTTTCTTAAATCTCGTGCGGTTGAGAATGCTGCCCTTGAGTCAAATAGAACAAAATCAACTGCAAGAAATCATCACAGAGGCGAAATATGACACTAGCACTAACCAGAGATAACGTCGAAACAGTTCTCGATGAAATGCGCCCTTACTTGATATCTGACGGCGGCAACGTCGAGCTCGTAGAAATCGACGGCCCAGTCGTACACCTGAGACTGCAAGGAGCTTGCGGCTCTTGCCCCAGTTCCACAATGACTCTGAGAATGGGGATTGAACGCCGCCTGCGCGAAGCTATCCCAGAAATTGCCGAAGTCGAACAGGTAATGTAATTAGTCAGTTGGCAGTTGACGGTTGAGAGTTAACTGTTACCAGTTGACGTTTAACAGTTGACTGTTGACTGTTACCAATTACCAATTACCAGTTGACTATTGAGTGTTGACTGTTACCAATTACCAATTACCAATTACCAATTACCAATTACCAATTACCAATTACCAATTACCAATTACTGATTACCAATTATCAATTACCAAATTCAATGTCTCACCCTCTTTATGTAGCCTTCATTTGGCACCAACATCAACCGCTGTACAAATCCAGAATATCAGCTAACTCCACAGAGGCTCAATACCGACTGCCTTGGGTGCGCTTGCACGGAGTCAAAGACTACTTGGATTTAGTGCTAATGCTGGCAAAATATCCCAAACTTCATCAAACCGTAAACCTGGTTCCGTCCTTGATTTTGCAGATAGAAGACTGCATCGCAGACAAAGCATTAGACCCTTACTTGACGGTGACATTAAAGTCAGCAGAAATTTTAACCCTCCCAGAACAAGAGTTCGTTTTAGAACACTTTTTTGACGCCAATTACCACACTCTGATTCAGCCGCATCCCCGCTACGCTCAACTCTACACTCAGCGGCAGGAAAAAGGCATTAAGTGGTGTTTGGAAAACTGGAAATTGCAGGATTTTAGCGACTTGCTGGCGTGGCACAATTTAGCTTGGATTGACCCGATGTTTTGGGACGACCCCGATATTGCAGGGTGGCTGAAACAAGGACAAAATTTTAGTTTGGTAGACCGAAAAAACATCTACTCAAAACAAAAAGAAATCCTCGCTCGCATCATTCCCCAGCACCGTAAAATGCAAGCTGAGGGACAGTTAGAAGTCTCCACAACCCCCTACACGCACCCGATTTTACCGCTGCTTGCCGACACCAACGGCGGTCGCGTAGCTATTCCAAACATGACGCTGCCACAACACCGGTTTCAGTGGGCAGAAGATATTCCCAGACATTTGAGAAAAGCCTGGGAAATGTATCAAGACCGGTTTGATTGCAACCCGCGCGGTTTGTGGCCGTCGGAACAAGCAGTCAGCCCGGAAATTTTGCCCTACATTGCCAAACAAGGCTTTAAATGGATAGTCTCGGACGAAGCAGTATTGGGGTGGACAATTAAACACTTTTTCAACCGCGACGCGACAGGGAATGTCTACGAACCAGAATTCTTATATCGCCCTTACCGTTTAGAAACTCCTGACGGTGATTTAGCTATAGTATTTAGAGACCACAGATTGTCCGACTTGATAGGGTTTACTTACGGTTCGATGGAACCGAAAAAAGCAGCATCAGATTTAGTGGGACACTTAGAAGCGATCGGCAAAACTCTCAAACACCGACAGTCCGACGGCCAAACAGCTTTAGAAAATCCCTGGTTAGTGACGATCGCCCTAGACGGCGAAAATTGCTGGGAATTCTATCCCCAAGACGGCAAACCCTTCTTAGAATCCCTCTATCAAACTCTCAGCGACAATCCAGATATCAAATTAGTCACAGTCTCGGAATTTCTCGACAAATTCCCAGCAACCGAAACAATTCCCGCAGCCCAACTGCATACCGGTTCCTGGGTGGACGGTTCTCTGACAACTTGGATCGGCGATCCGGCGAAAAATCGCGCTTGGGACTTGTTAGGGCCCGCGAGGCAAATGCTGGCAAACCATCCAGAGGCCACAGAAGAAAGCAACCCAGAAGCTTGGGAAGCGCTTTACGCTGCCGAAGGTTCCGACTGGTTCTGGTGGTTTGGCGAAGGCCACACGTCGAACCAAGATGCCATGTTCGACCAGCTATTTCGCGAACACGTAGCGGCGATTTACGACGCTCTCGGCGAGCCCGTACCCCCGGAAGTGCGGCGGCAAGTAGAGGTGCACCAGGTTCAAGGCGACCACCTGCCGCTGAGCTTTATTCACCCGGTGATTGACGGTATCGGCAACGAACAGGATTGGGACAAAGCCGGTCGGATTGAAGTTGGGGGAGCAAGGGGTACGATGCACCGGAGTTCGGCAATTCAGCGGCTTTGGTACGGGGTTGACCACTTGAATTTTTACATTCGCGCCGACTTCAAGGTAGGGGTGCGGCCGGGAATTGATTGCCCGCAGCAGTTAAATTTGTTCTGGTTTTATCCCGATCGCACGATGCACAACAGTCTGATTCCGCTGTCGGGTTTGCCTGACGAAGCACCGCTAAACTATCGATATCACCATCAGTTAGAGATTAATTTGCTGACGAAATCGATTTGGTTTCAGGAAGCAGAAGAGGGCGATCGGTGGCAGCCCCGCATTAGCCGCGCCCAAGTGGGAGTGGATAAATGTTTGGAGGTAGCAGTACCCTGGGCGGATTTGCAGATTATGCCCGACTGGCAGGTGAGGCTGATTGCGGTTTTATCGGATGGGAGTCGTTACTCTAGCTGTATGCCGGAAGATGCTTTGATTCCGATCGGAATGCCGTAAAAAGTCATTAGTCATTAGTCATGAGGCTGTAGGGGCGGGTTGCACTAGCTTTCATAGAATTGACAGCCTAAATAAATATCAACCCGCCCCCTGAATTAGTAATTAGTCATTAGTCATTTCTTGAACCAACAAACAATTAAATAATTATCAAATTATATTAAATAGGGGCTTCAACTCGGGCTACCTAATGCCTCGATCGTTTCGATCGCGTCCGGTTGATCTAAGGCTATAAAATTTGTTTGTAGTGAGGGCTTAATTTCTCCTAAAAAAGAGGACATAAGTCCTCGCTACAAAAGATATAATAGTTAATTTACCGGACATCATATCATTAGTCATGGGGAAATTAACACACTAATGAGCCGCATTTTACTCTTGGTCGATCGCCACCAACAACTGAATTTGCCGATCGCCCACCTCAACACCGAGCATGAGGTGCTCGTACTCGATCGCGCTTTAGATCCCAACTCCGAATTTCCCATTCCCCAAATCGCTTTTGACTTGTGCATTCTCGACGAGGCAAATTTCGATCGTATCGGGCCGCTGGTAGAATCATTAAAAGCTGCCGCGGAGCCGATATTTTTACCGTTTTTGCTTGTTAGTAAGTCCCAAACGCCTGCTCTTTTTGAGCAGCCATTTTCGCAGCAGGCAAAACCACTAGAACGCAGAATAGACGATTTGATAGTAACTCCCGCCGAACCTGCCCAACTGCATTTGCGGGTAGAAAATTTGTTGGCGCGCAGGCGGCTGTCCCTAGAACTCCACAAACTTCAGGAAGTAATTAAGGAAAGAACTGTTACAGAAAGTTTGTTAAAGGACTCGCTGCAAACGGCAAACGAAAACCTGCAACGGGAAATCACCAAGCGGGCGGAGGTAGAATCTGCACGGCGAGAAAACTCCTATCTCGACTTGCTGATGAATGCCATGCCAGATATTGTCTGCTTCAAAGATGGCGAGGGCAGGTGGCAGGAGGCAAATCGAGCGATATTGGAAGTGTTCGAGCTAGAAAAAATAGACTACCGCAGCCTCAAAGATTCTCAGCTAGGAGAACTCAGCAGTTTTTACCGGGAGGCCCTAGAGGCGTGCGAGGTGAGCGATCGAGAAGCGTGGGAAAAAGGTACTCTTTCTAGGGGGGAAGAAATAATTCCCCGATCGGACGGTACTGTGAAAATCTACGACGTGATTAAAGTACCCGTATTTCACCCCGACGGCAGACGCAAAAGTATAGTGATTTTGGGTCGGGACATTACCGAACACAAGCAAACTAGAGACGAACTCGTGCGCTTGGCGTCGATTGTCGAGTCTTCCGACGACGGCATAGTCGGCAAAACCCTCGCCGGGACTATTCAGAGCTGGAACGCAGGAGCAGAGAAGATTTACGGCTACTGTGCCGCGGAAATTAAGGGTCAGTCGATCGAGATTTTAGCCATACCCGAACGCCCCAAGGAAATACCCCAAATTTTGGAAAATATTAGGGCTGGAGCCACCATCGACCATTACGAAACCGTGCACTTGCGGAAAGATGGGCAACAGATAGATGTGTCCCTGACGATTTCTCCGATTAAAGACGCGACTGGAGCGGTAACGGGCGTTTCCACAATCGCTCGCGACATCAGCGACAGCAAGCGAGTCGAAAAAGCCTTTGAACAACTCCGCCACCAAACAGAAATGATTTTGTTCTCCGCAGGAGAAGGAATTTGCGGGTTGAACAAAGAGGGAAAAGTAACTTTTGTCAATCCTGCGGCGGTGAGAATGGCTGGGTGTGAATCGAAGCAATTGATCGATCGACCACTCTATGAAAGCTTACACCGTTCACAGGAAGAAGGCTCAAAGGCGATCCAGCAACTGTCACCTGTAACAGACATCAATTCAGGCTCTGAACTTGTCCCACACTGCGCCGCACCGCAGGCGGGCAAACTGCTGCCGAACCGGGTAAGTTCTCAAATTTTAGCCACCTTGGAAGACGGAGAGGCGCGACGCGTCACCGATGAGATTTTTTGGCGGCGAGACGGCAGCAGTTTTCCGGTTGAGTACGTTGTCGCTCCCATGCGAGAAGAAGGGGAAATTATTGGAGCTGTGGTGACTTTTAAGGACATCACCGATCGGCTTGCCGTCGAGCGCATGAAAGATGAATTCATCTCTGTTGTCAGCCACGAACTGCGGACGCCCATGACCTCGATTCACGGCGCCCTGGGCCTCCTCAACAGCGGCCTGCTGGACGCTTACCCCCAGAAAGCTAAGCGGATGCTGGAGATTGCTGTCACTAACACTGACCGCTTGGTGCGCTTGGTCAACGACATCCTGGATTTAGAGCGGATGGAGTCGAGTTACAGCACTGCCGTCAAACAAACTTGCAATGTGGCTGAGCTGATGTTGCAGGCGGCTGACGAGATGCAGGGAATGGCTCAGCAGGCGGGAGTTACTCTGTCGGTGAAGCCTGTGGGGGCGCAATTGCAAGCTGTTCCCGATCGGCTAATTCAAGCTTTGACAAATTTACTCAGTAATGCTATAAAATTTTCTCCCTCCGGCGCTACGGTTTGGCTGAGCGGGGAGTTGAGCCACAATCTGGATTTGGCAGAAAAAGCAGCGCACAAGTCGGTGTCGTCTCCGTCTTTGTTATCTCCTGAGCCTGCCGCCGCGCATCCGCACTTGCCAGTTCCGAGCTCGTGGTACATCGTGATTGCTGTGAAAGACCAAGGGCGGGGCATTCCGCCAGACAAACTGGAGATGGTCTTTGAACGCTTTCAACAGGTTGATGCTTCTGATTCTCGCCAGAAGGGAGGTACTGGTTTGGGGCTGGCTATTTGTCGCAGTATTGTGCAGCAGCACGGGGGGCGGATGTGGGTGGAGAGTGTTGTGGGGGAGGGCAGCACTTTTTTCTTAAGTCTGCCACTTCTCAGGGAGGGGCTTGCAACTGAAAGTTAATTACTACCCAGGTGTACCCAAAGTTACTGATTTTGTGCGGATTGTTCGATCGAGTCATCGACAAACAATCTCAGCCTTTTCTGGCGTTTGGGGACAGCAGGCAAAAAGCGCGATTTGAGGTGGAAAAGCGGCTTTTTTGGGTGGGATATTTTACAGCAACCGCGCCAGACAGTTAGGATGTTCTTAGTTGAAATCCTGCCGCTCGATTGCAACTTCGGTCTTCCTTGTTCCTTCTTTCTTCAACATCTGCTATACAGTTTTGAAAATTTACTGTAAAGTCTGATCGGCTAAAATAATTTGCTTTACAAAATATTCACATTTCGCCTCTAATCTGTGATCAGTTCTCATTTCTAAAAAAATGTTAATTTTGACTGCCAAGCGCATCTTGGTTATTGACGATGCGGAAGATATTCGGGAAGTAGCTCAAGTCAGTCTTGAACTGGTGGGGGGCTGGGAAGTCCTGACAGCTAGTTCGGGCCGCGAGGGGGTTGCTAAGGCTCTTGCCGAACAGCCTGATGCTATTCTATTGGACGTGATGATGCCCGACCAAGACGGGCCTACTACTTTTCTACAGTTACAAGCCAATAAGGCTACGCAGCACATTCCGGTAATTTTATTGACAGCTAAGGCTCTGGCTGGGGACAGGCGGATGTTCGCGGATTTGGGGGTGGTGAGCGTGATTGCCAAGCCTTTTGAACCGATGTTTTTGGCGGCTCAGGTCGCTGAAGCTTTGGGCTGGGAGCAAGAATAGATCGATCGCGCGCCTTGAATTGTACAGTTTTTCAAGCAGTAGTTTTGCAGGCAAAGATAGTTAAAAAAACTTGCTTTCTTTGGTATCGTTCCTGAGATCGAATCGGGTCGATCGGACAGGATATATGTAGCGACTTAGGCGCCGTGCCTTTCGTCTTGTCAGCTTAAGACAAAAAACCTCAGTCCGGTATCAATTTCAACCCTGTTGGTGTTGGGGTGAAATTGATACAAATTATGGATGCCTAAGTTCCTATTGGTACTGCGCTTATTTAACGGCATTCGACCTCAGCCATGAACTGAATATTCCTGTGGGTTTCTCGGACAAATATAAGCTGGCAGGATTATTTTACTTTTTGTAACAACTCACTCGTCTTCATAAGTTCTTCAGGTTTTAGTTTTATGTTTAAGCAGAACGTCAGGGATCGCTCCTGACTGTTGGCAGACACATTGGGAGAAGACGACTATGCCCTCAGCTTACATTTTGCTACTAATAGTTTCTCTGGCAGCAGTCTGGGTTTACTGGCAAACCTCTCAAGATATTTTTGTTCTTGTGGCTTGGGCCGGGCTGGGTTGTTTTATTTGGGGTTTCTCTTGGGCTCCTTGGAGCGTTCAGCTTTTGATTGTGGTGTTACTCTTAGGCCTCCAAAAGTTCTACTTGCGCGACGCTCAAAGCTGTGAGTGAAAGAGATGTTTGATTTTTGTGCCTGGAATTGAGATATGCAGGCATTCGTGAATCTCTCTAATGATTTGGTTATCGCTCCATATCTTCAAAAAAGGTTTAAAATATCATGAATAGTTGCCCTTGTTGCTCCTCTAAATTGCTCCGCCACGCTCGCCACAATCGCGTTTATTGGTTCTGCTCGCACTGCTGGCAGGAAATGCCCGATCTGTCGGAGATGATTTTAGGTAACAGCGTGCGGACTCACAAACGCGACGGTTTGGTGAAGGTGGCGACTTTGACTCCTAAATTGAGGATTTTTGAGTCTGTAGAAATTGCTTAGTTTGCTGGAGTTAGTCTCGCGATAAATATTGAGACGGAAAAGATTTTTGATTGTCCCATCTGTTAGATTTTTTGATAAAAAATGCAAAAGCCCCTTCCGTTTGAAGTGAAGGGGACTTAAGAGCGGGGGGGCTTTTGCACTTGTGATGGGGTCGCCCAACTGAATTTCAGCTATTGTATGCAGTTAAGCTGATTACATCAAACCGATTTGAGAGAGAATGCCTTGACCGGTGAGGAATTCGGTAGCTAGGCCGATAACGAAGCCCAACATTGCCAAACGGCCGTTCCAGGTTTCAGCAAACTCAGTGAAGCCAACTTTTGCGTCTTTGTTTTCCATGACCAGAAACCTCGTTTAATTTCAACCTTATGTAACTAAACTTAACACAGCAGTACAAAGTTTGCAACATATTTTTACATTTACTGTTCAAATGCCGGAGATCAGCGGGATGGGCCCGCAGCGAGAGGGGCTCGCGGGGGAAGGGGGAGAGAGTTTTTGATGTGGGGACGGGCGATCGGTGTCAAGTTGGCGAAAACCTTGGTGAGATGTCTAAGGATGTAAAAAAATTATTTTGAGTTAATACTTGACATCCAATAATTAGAACGCTAGCCTAAAAGCACAGCTAAAACTAAAGATCGCATTCAAAATGAAGGAATGTTGATTGAGTCGTCTTAGCTACACGGTTTATAAAACTGGGGCAAGTTTCTAGCAGCCCGTTGAGCGGAAAGTACGTCTAATGTCGTTTTGACAAGTTCATACAAGCTTGAGAAAATCGAAACATTATTGAGTTCAATTTCCCTTCAACGGGCTGCTACTAAACTCGTTCCAGTTCTGTAAACCCTGTAGCTAAGACGCTAATCAAATCCCAACAAAATTACAGTGTTTTGTGGTGACAGATTGTCTTGTGCCGATATGTTCATTTTTGAGCAAACCCACAGACAAAACTCCATTAATGCTAGATGCGCGATATGTCGAGGCTGTCCAGTCAACCTCTTTGTAGGGCATAATGAAATGACGGACAATCATCGAACCACAGGCAAACAACAAACCCAGTCTCAGCTAGTTGCCATGTTGTTGGATTCTCAGGGTGTCCACTTAAACCAAAAGCAAGCTGAATTATTGGTCACTTTTGCCAAATCAAAAGGGCGTTTAGAACCGCCGAAAAATTACTATAACTCGCAGCACAAAAATCAAGTTAACGACAAAACTCGGCTAGAAAAGCTGGGTTTTATTGGCGTTGATGTTCCCGATTCAGGCAAAAATAGTGCAGATAAACAATTGGTGTTTGACTGTATCAAACGAGTGGCAACTAAGCCTTCTCCTGACATAATTGTCCTAGGGTTAGCAGATCGGGACTTTGCAGGTTTAATCACCGTTTTGAAGGATTTACGTAAAACAGTCATCGTTTTTGCACGGCGTAAAAGTGCAAGCCAAAAACTGATTAACCTTGTTGGCGAGGATAACTTTCATGATGTAGATGAATTGTCTAGTTTGTGTGCCGGATTGAAACCGCAACTTGAAAATCAAAAAAAGTTATCAATAGAAGCAGATAAATTATCTGCTTGAGGCAACACAGTCCGCCAGGGAATGAATTCCCTGTCTAATAGCTAAAGTCGGTTTTAACCGACTTACAGAGAGTTAAAAAAACACAATCTTCAGTCCTCTTAATAGGACTTTAGCTACTCGCTGTGGGGTTTTAAACCCTGGCGGACTGAGTGACAGACAGACTAATAGTATAACCGCCAAAGATCTGTTAAAATTCCCCTCACCGCCGATAGCAAAAATCCAGTTTATTTGATAAACTAGATTCTCCAAACAAACCGCTATTTGCGGCTATTTTATGTCCACCTAACAACACAAAAGTCCACAAACAATAATCATTACAAAACTCTTATGCCATTAACTAATCCAACACAAGAGATAGAAATAGCCATTCCCGAATTCCACCATGAAAAACTGCTGCGCCAAGCGCTCACCCACCGTTCCTACGTCAACGAAAACCCCACATTCCGCGAAGAAGACAACGAACGCTTAGAATTTCTCGGCGATGCTTTGCTGACTTTTCTCAGCGGCGAATATCTCTATCAGCGTCATCCAGAAATGGGAGAAGACCAACTGACTCGTCGGCGTTCTGCATTAGTAGATGAAAAACAATTAGCCAGATTTGCTACTGAAATAGGTTTAGACTTAAAAATGCGGCTCGGAAAAGGAGCTTATCGAGAAGGTGGGATTACCAATCCAAATTTGCTCAGTAGCACTTTTGAAGCATTTATTGGCGCTTACTATCTGGACACGCAAGATATGGACAAAGTTCGCCAGTTTGTACAACAAATGTTTGATTCTGTTCCCGAAAATGTTGTGGAAACTCGATCGACTGTAGACTCGAAAAATCGCTTTCAGGAATGGGTACAAGCCAACGGTGACACCACTCCGCCCAAATACGTGACCATCCAAGCAGGAGGAACCCCTCACAAGCCGGAATTTCTCGCTAAAGTTTATGTCGCAGAGAAACTCTATGGAGAAGGTAAAGGCAAAAGCAAAAAAGATGCTGAGAAAAATGCGGCTGAAGATGCCCTAGCAAAGCTAAAAAAACGCGGACTGATCTAAACTTGAAAACGCGGGTAAAAACTACTAGCTTTTTTCTGCGGCGATATGGACGTTGGCGAAGCCCTCGAAGACGATCGCCCGAATTGATTGCCAGAGTACACAATCGGCTATAATCAGGACTTGTGCAAGTGTTACCGCCATCAATTGAGGGTTGCAATGGCAGAAATTCGTTGACGAGTGCCCGATTGTCGATCGTAATTTTGGGAAATATCAGAGCAATTCATGTCTACTCAAAACCCGACTACCCTAACTGTTGAAGAAGCACAGCAAATCCTCAAAGATTTCACTTGTCTGGATATGCAATCTGTAGCATCGCCACTGGAAAAACAGGCACTCCGTCAAGCACTTTTGCTGGTAGCAAGTTTGTCGGATTATCAAATGTTAGGAGTGTGCGCTTCTTCGACGGATGAGGGTTTTTTAGCTTTAGAAGCTTATTTGAAAGCTTTGGGATATCAAGCTGTTTTAGATCCCAATGCTGTCTCGACCTTTGCTGGTTCGGTTTATATTAAGTTCAATACTTTGAAGGGTTCGTATTATGTTGACGGCTATCCCGGAACTTACCGGGGCGTTTTGATTTCGTGTCAATCTGCCTCAGAAGGTGGAGTTAGCGGAACTTACGGTCATTTACCTCTCGATTTATTTGTGGATTAATGTGTCAGTATTCAGTTGATCGATTAAATTGAATCAAAAACTGACTCATGCACCTTACTAAGCTGTAGGGTGCGTCAGCCGATCGCCCTTCGATTCAGTTGAATCAAACACCGACTGACGCACCTTACTAAAATTAACCTTTACCAACGATCAATTCTGGTTCTTGTTCCGGTGCGATTCCTTCGGGCGGCAGTCCCAAAATATCGCTGTACAAGTTGACGTATTTCCGGGCCGAAATATCCCAGCTAAAATCTTCTCTCATGCCACGCTGTTGCAGTTCTCTCCACTTATCTTTGTAGCGGAAACCTTCCCAAGTTCTGATCATGCAGGTGAACAAATCGAGGGGTTCGTAGCGATCGAAACAGTAACCTGTACCAGTATTGTCGATCGGGTTGTTGTGGGAAACGGTATCTACTAAACCGCCGGTGCGGCGAACCATTGGCACGCACCCGTAGCGGAGGGCGAGCATTTGGCTGATGCCGCAGGGCTCGAAACGACTGGGCATCAGGAAGCTGTCGCAGCCTGCGTAAACGCGCCGGGAGAGGGCCTCGTTGTAAAGTAGTTGGGTGGACATCCGACCGGGATAGCGGGCTGTCATTTGCCAGAGTTGGGTTTCGTAGTAGCGATCGCCCGTTCCGAGTACAATAAATTGAGCGTCGGTATAGGCCATGAACAGATCTAGCATTTGAATTATCAAATCCAATCCCTTCTGTTCTACCAGCCGCGTCACCATGCCGATCAAAAAAGCATTTTTATTCACTTCCAAACCGACTTCTTCTTGCAGCGCAATTTTATTAGCGGGGCGCTTTTCAATAGTATCAACACTAAATTGTTGATGGAGGTACTTGTCAGTGGCGGGGTTGTAAGATTCTGTATCAATTCCATTCAAAATGCCCGATACTTTACCGCCGAGGTAAGACAGCAAACCTTCCAAAGTTTCCCCATAAGCTGGGGTTTTGATTTGCTCGGCGTAAGTCGGTGAAACTGTATTTACTCGATCGGCAAACTGTACTGCGGCCGCCATTGTATTGTGACCTTGCATATACCAAGGACACCAAGTCATCTGCTCCAAACGCCAGCGCCACGGCCCTTGATAAGCTAAATTGTGAATAGTAAAAACCGTGCTGATATCGGGGTCTTGACTCATCCAAACAGGTATCATCCCCGTATGCCAGTCGTGACAGTGGATAATTTGTGGCTTCCAATGATTCCAGGCAAATTCAGCCGCAGCATTGGCAAAGAAAGTGAACCTCCAATCTTCATCTAAACCGCCGTAAACGCGGCGTGGCAAGAAAGATGGATGTTGTAATAAGTATAAAGGTACATCGGTTCCCGGCAAAACACTTTCAAAGACCGAGAAGCTTTGGAACATGGCAGACCCATCCCAAACAGGTTTTTTGGGAACATCCATTTTGTCGGGAACGAAACCGTAGTAGGGCATGAAGATGCGGACATCGTGGCCCATGCGCCGCAGAAATTTCGGCAAAGCGCCGACGACATCGCCCATACCGCCCACTTTAGCGAGGGGTGCTGCTTCGGCGGATACAAATAAAATACGCATTATTTTTTTGTGTTCCTTGAGATTGTTAGTCTAGATTAAGTTTAAATGGGGAGCGTCACAATATTAACGCGATCGTGCCAAATAAATAATTTTCGATCCCTCTTCTCAGATCTGCGTCGGTTCATCTGCAATAAAAAAGAGAGCGATCGCTTTTTGAGGTAACAGTGGCGGGGGATGAAAGTGCGATCGCCCGTACTCTTCTCCCGCGATAATTTTCACGATCTAATCAAATTTATCTGTCACTTTCTGAGGGACGGTAAACATCAAAAATTGTATGCAGTCTGCTCACCTTTACGCATTAGTAAAACTGCACGCAAAGCCATCAGTATATAATTAAGCAAATAGCGATCACCTTTTCCGTCCCCTCTGAGAAAAAGGGCGATCGCCCGAATGACATATTACGGATAACTCCCGACTAATTCTGAGAATTGTCCTCAAAAGTCTCCTCAAATCCCGCTAGAAAATCATCCAAAGCTTCAGAGGCGATCGCCAAATTAATATTATCAGCATCTTCCCATCCCCACGTATTCACCCCAACCACTTGACCTGCCATATTAATCAGCGGCCCGCCGGAATTTCCAGGATTAATCGCCGCATCAGTTTGCAACACCTTCACCTCACCAACATCATCTTCTTCGTCGTCGCCTTCTTCATATTCCTCGGGTTCGCGAATAGCACTCACAATACCTTGAGTTACAGTTGAAGCAAACTGCCCCAAAGGATTGCCCACAGCAATTACTCTATCTCCCACTTTCACATCAAAAGACAACTCTAGGGGAGGATATTCTTGGGGAGAGTCCACTTGTTCCCCTGTGTTCGGGTCGAAAATAAAATCGCTAATTAAGAGTAATGCTAAATCTTCTTCAGCATTACCAGTAAACACCACCTCTGCCAATCTCAATTTTCCGTCGTGAGTTTCCACTAAAACCTGTTCGACTTCATCTTCTTCATAAAAGTAATCTTGATCGGCAATATCTTCTACAACGTGATAGTTCGTGACAATTATGTCCGGCGATACAAAGAACCCGCTCCCTGAAGAAATCTCTTCTTCTGTATCCCAATCCATGACGTAAATTGACACTACGGACGGCAAGACTTGCTCGACTACATCCGAAAAATTTCCTGCTTGAGTTTTGAACTCTTTCAATTGCTTCTGCAAAGCTTGTTGGTCGGCCTGCATTTTGCTATAAAGTTGCTGAACCTTTTTCAATTCCAGCTTTAATTGAATTTCTCTAGCGCTCATATTTGGCTTTTACCTGAAATAAATTGCTGATTAATTTTGGATGTTTGATTGTAGATTGTGGATGGGTAGATTAAGAATTATAGGACTTACGAAAAAAAACCGGTTTTTACCATAAATCTTGGGCTATACAGCGAGACTTACATCAGAAACCGGGTTGCTTAACACCCGTGCGGAGCGTCCTAAATTAGTCAGATATTTTTGAAATCTATCGCGCAAGTCCTACCTAAAATCCCATCAACAATCTACAATCAGACTGCTATTCTATCTGTTTTGCCGCGAAACGCCTGTTATTTTTATTATTGTACAAAAGGCGATATATCGCATCTAAAAGCATTGACCAAGAGATGCGGAGCGGTTTTAGGAACCACGTTGAACTTGGACAAATATTTCCTCCAAAATTGCACTAGCACCCTGTTGGCGCAGTCGGTGAGCGAGGTCAATTCCCAGCATTTCAGCAGTCTCGGCGGCGCCGGAAACAGTATCTTTGACGAATCGCTTGCCATCGAGACTCGATACCATTCCGGTTAAGGTTAATTGACCGTTTTCTATTTTGGTATTGACGCCGATTGGTACTTGACAGCCACCTTCTAATTCCCGCAGGAATGCGCGTTCAGCATAACATCTTTGGGCGGTTTCCGAGTGTTCGAGAGCTTTAATCACTGACATGATTTCTGTGTCTCCGGCGCGGCATTCGATGCCCAAAGCACCTTGTCCGACGGCGTGAAGGGAGATTTCTGCAGGGATAATTTGGTGGATGCGATCGCCCATTCCCAATCTTTCGAGGCCGGCCACTGCTAAAATAATCGCGTCGTAACCGCCCTCATCTAATTTAGCGAGTCTAGTATTGAGATTGCCGCGAATATCTTTAAATTCAAAATGAGGGAAATGGTGTCGCAGTTGAGCTAGCCGCCGCAGGGAAGAAGTGCCGATTACTGAACCTTCTGGCAGGGTGTCTAGTTGCTTGTCTTTATGCTTGGAGTGAACTACCAGGGCGTCAGCGGGATTTTCCCGTTCGGTGACGCATCCTAAAATTAAACCCTCGGGCAAATTGGTAGGCAAATCTTTGAGGGAATGAACGGCAAAGTCCGTTTCATTGTTAATCATCCCCGTTTCTAATTCTTTGGTGAAAAGTCCTTTATCGCCAATTTTAGCGAGGGCGACATCAAGAATTATGTCCCCTTGGGTGGACATGGTGTGGACTTCAAAAGTGTGTTCCGGGAAGTGTTTCTGTAGCTGTTCTTGCACCCAGTGGGTTTGCACGAGAGCGAGTTGGCTTTTGCGGGAACCGATGCGAACGGTTCGGGAAGGGGCAGATGTGGTTGGGGACATAAGATCGATCGGAGGATAGCTTGAAATCAGCCAATATATTCACCTGATCTAGCGTACCGCAGGTGGGGACTTTAATTGCTGGTTGGGATAATTCGGGCGATAAAATAGAAATACCAGGTTTTGACCGCCTGTGTGAAAAAAGGATGCAATGGTAGGCAAGCTCCAAACCTTTACATAATAAGCCATTGCCCATCTAAAATCTAAAATCGTATGACCGCCAGCAGCCGTAACCCTTGATGATGTTTCCCATCCTGCATGGGGCGTCGCTGGCACGGGGGCGATCGACATTCCGAAGCAAACGCTGGCGGCGATGTAAGATTTACCTAGGGTCGAGCCGGATGAACCTGGTTGACATGAGGAGTTAGCTTAGCTGCAGCGAGAAAGAATTAGCTCAAAGGTTGCGAGATTTGGAGAGAGAAATGTAGTGGGAAGGGGAAAAGGGCGATCGCAATTGCGATCTTATTTATAAAGCCACCAAATAGCTTAGCATAAAAAGTAGACTTATTGCATATATCTCCCATCGATCTACCGCAGATGCAAGGCAGATAAACGCAGATAATTTATAGATTGTTTGCAAATGAATGCAATTGGAGTCTAGTGATAGCCATTACCAAATCTAAAATCTAAAATCTAAAATCTAAAATGGTATTAACGCTGCCCTGCTTGAAGTGCAGAATTTGCTATTTGCACAACTTCTTGCTGCCGTGCGTTTTTCCTTGTGACTCGGTACAGCACCCCCAGCCTTTGCCACTCAACAAAAGCAGTGCAGTAAGCACCGCAATTATTGAAATAAATTCCCCTGATGCCACCTGCCAATTCAATGCTTCTATAAGTATCCTGTGGCAATCGCGAAGGAGGCGAAAACGGTTCATTTCTTTTAGCTTCGATTGTGCCGAAATAACAGGATGCTGCCCGGCATCCTTTGCCTAAATACATTCCCACAATGTAACCGTGGGCACCGGCTTGCACATCAAAATCAAGTTGCTGAACGTCAGATAAAGGAAGTCTACTCGGAAGAAAAACAGGCACTCGCGTTTTGCCTTTGATTTGTCTAGAAATGTTACTCGCAGGAAAACGACTGTTAGCTTGGTTTGCACCTGAGTTATCGGGGATTGGGGGAAACTTCTGCACAAAATCCCTCCACTGCACAACTCTATTTTTAGCAATGTTAAAAGTGGGAATAGAGTATTTTTCTATGGAAAAAGAAGGGCGACCATTTTTCAGGTTGAAGCTGCGGCGAATCACTGTAATTTCTGGTTTGCCTAAGCCGTAAGCTGTGGCTATGGAACGGGCGAGATTGCAGCTAATTTTGAAGCGTCCCATCTCAATATTACCATTTTCCGCTTGATAAGACCAATTGTAACCCTCAGAAGCACGATCGCGATCGCAGAGAAAATGAGAAATCTCAAACATCTTGGCAATATGAACATCGTACAACCGCAACTTACGGCGGTCGGCCGATTTTGCAGTGTTGCGATCGGGTACAATAAATTGTATCGGTTGCCAGCTATCTTCAGGGGAATAATTAAACCAGCGGATTTCTGTAATCGGGAGTTCATTTCTGGCTAACGCTGAGTTTGGTATCAAAGGTGCGTGAAGCGAAGCTATCCCGTTCCCCGCAGGGGTTCCCGAAGGGTAGGGAATCGTAAAAGCAGTCACCGCACAAGCAAAAATCGCCGCAAATAGCCATCTTCCCCTCATCCTCATTTCTCCCTAAGTAGGTAAGCGCAAAAAAATATAGCATCTTGTAAGAGGCGAGTGCGAGTTAAGATATATCATACAATAACGGTAAGGTGCGTCCTTACGCACCCTACATATAGAAGTTGTGCCTCCCCGACTGCTAAACTTAACGCTTCCCAGCTTGAATAGCAGAATTTCCTATTAAAATTAAATCAGATTCTCGTCCGTTCTTAATGGCGACGGTATACATAAAACCCTGAGTTTTCCACTGAAGAGTTGCTGTGCAGTAAGCCCCGCAACCGTTATGAAAAACTCCTTTCACTCCGCCCGCAAGCTTGACATTTTTTAACGTCTTAGTTACCCCTTCTAGTTTTGTAGTAAAGTCGCCGCCTTTTTGACCTTCAATTGACCCAAAAGTGCAAACAGTCGTACCGCCGCAATCGGGTTTATACTCGATTGAAATACTATAGCTGTTTGCTTGTGCTGTAGTTGGATAGTACATTTTTTGCGGAACCGGAATCCTGCTGGGAATAAAAATAGGCACTTGCGTTTTGCCTTTTAACTTTCGCAAAATTTCATTTACCGGAAACGCAGTGCCTCCTTGAGCAATTTGTGTTGTTCCCGATTGTCGCTGCGACAGTTGTGAAGCTCCAAAAACAACAGAGAGAGGTACTAAAGCAGTTAATACACCAGCAGAAGTAGCCAAAAGTAATAATTTCTTCCTCACGGTATTTTACCTTAATATTCCAAGAGTTTAGTTTGGCGGCGAACCGCATTCACTTATGTACAACCATAATTCAAAATACCAAATTAACACTCGCTTTTCCGGGAGAAATGTTTTTTGACTATCTTGACAAGGTTGCCAGAATATGGAGTCATCTATAATATAGAGAAGGCGAGCAATTTAGGAGTCGATCGTGGAACTGCAAGAGTATTTGCGCCAGCACGGATTGGAAACTTTGTCCGAAACTTATCATATCAAAGTTACCCGCCACCGCCAATATCCCGATATAGTCTGTCTGAAATACTCGCAGATAGAATCTCCATTGGGCGAAAAAATAGTCCAGCAGTGCCGAGGCATTATTTTAGATTCATCTCAAGATTGGCAGATAGTTTCTTATCCCTACGACAAATTTTTTAATTACGGAGAAATTCACGCTGCTGCAATTGATTGGACAAATGCCAAAGTTTACGAAAAACTAGACGGTTCTCTGACTGTACTGTATTTTTACAAGGGAGAATGGAGAGTGCAATCTAGCGGCACTCCCGACGCCGCCGGCGAAGTTAATGGTTTTGGGTTCAGCTTTGCCGAACTTTTTTGGAAAGTATGGCAAGAATTGGGATATCAATTGCCACAAGAAACAGACGAGTGTTTTATCTTTGAGTTGATGACGCCTTACAATAGAATAGTTGTCCAGCAACAAAAAAATCAAATCGTGCTGCACGGGGTTCGCAACACTCAAACGCTGCTAGAAACAGACCCGAGTCTTTGGGCTAATAAATACGGCTGGGAATTGGTAGCATCCTATCCTTTAACTAGCTGGAAAGAAGTTATCGAAGCGGCTCAACATTTAGACCCGATGGATTCGGAAGGGTATATTATCTGCGACGCTAACTTCAACCGAGTTAAAGTTAAGTCTCCGCAATATGTCGCGATTTCCCATCTGCGCGAAGGGTTTTCGACCCGCCGCCTGATAGAAATTGTTTTAACTAATGAAGGAGAAGAGTTTTTAACTTATTTTCCTGAGTGGAGTGAGTTGTATCAACAAGTTAAGGACAAATATCAATCTTTGGTTGAAGAAATCGAGGAAGCTTACCGACAGCACCAACATATCGAAATTCAGAAAGATTTTGCATTAGCTGTGAAACATTTGCCGTATTCCGGAATTTTGTTTTCTTTGCGAGCCCGAAGAGTTGCGGGAGTGAAAGAAGCTCTCCGTGATGTTACGATCCATAAAATAGAGGAGCTATTGGGTTTAGATTACATCCATCTAGGTTTGTAGTAACGACTACAGTCGTTTCTTGAAGGAGGACTAAAATCCTCACTACGAACGAAAATTAAAATTATATTTAGGTGACAGAATAAAGAAGTAAATGCAGCTAATTAAGCCTAAGATACAGGTAGCTAAAAATCTTGCTGTATGAGCATTATTCCTTCTTCCTTCTTCCTGACATCCGTTACATCCGTTACAGAATCCGTTGCCGAACTTCCTTATACTTACCATGAAAAGAGTTATTGTACTTGTCGGTTTACCTGCTTCTGGAAAATCTCAATTTGCTAGGGAATTGCTGCTGTCTGAACCTGCAAAGTGGGTGCGTAGCAATAAAGATTTGCTCAGAGAAATGGCTCACGCTTCTCATTGGTCGCCGGCGAATGAAAAGTTTATTGTGAAGCTGAGAGATACGATTATTTTGATGGCTTTGGAAAGTGGCAAACACGTCATTGTTGATGATACTAATTTTGGGCCTCACATCGAGCATATCAAGGAGTTAGTTAAAGGTAAAGCTGTTGTCGAAGTTAATGATTCTTTCCTACAAGTTCCGGTGGAGGAATGTATTAAACGGGATTTGAAAAGGCTTAATTCGGTGGGGAAAGATGTGATCATGAAAATGTACAATAAGTATGTGCGGGTTCCCGTTGAGCCGCCGGAATATAACCCGGATTTGCCGGATGCAATTATTGTGGATATGGACGGTACGCTGGCGCTTCTCAACGGCAGAAATCCTTTTGATGCTTCGAGGTGCGATCGCGATTTGCCCAATCAGCCCGTCTTAGATACAGTTCGCAAGTGGCAGTCCAGCGCCCATATTATTGTAGTGTCGGGCCGCACAGACGACTGTCAGCCTCAAACGGAAAAATGGTTGCAGCAGTATGAGGTCAATTATGCCGCTCTTTATATGCGGAAAACCGGAGATATGAGGAAGGATGCGATTATGAAGGAAGAATTTTATCGGCAGCATATTGCAGGAAAATATAATGTTAAGTTTGTGTTGGACGATCGCCAGCAAGTTGTTGATATGTGGAGAGGCTTGGGATTGACGGTATTCCAAGTAGATGAAGGGGATTTTTAAGACCGGGTTTTTTGGCGCGGGTATCTCCCAACTCCTAATGCTACAATCAAAGTAACATTGACAAAAATTTTGTTATGATATCCATTCCCCAACCAGCCCAAAAAATGACCGTTGAGGAATATCTCGAATGGGAAGCTCAACAAGAGATTCGCCACGAATATGTCAACGGCGAAGTTTTTGCCATGACGGGCAGTACAATTCCTCATAACGATCTTGCACTTAACTTTTACACTGCATTACGCCCGCATCTGCGTTCCAGAGGCTGTCGGATGAACGTGTCAGATGTGAAATTGCAAGTTAACTTTCAAAGCCGTTACTACTACCCTGATGTGATAGTCAGTTGCGATCCAGAAGACATTAATTCGCGCAATTTCATTCCGAATCCTAAAATCATTGTGGAAGTTCTTTCTCCCAGTACAAGTGCTAAAGATCGGGATGAAAAATTCACTTGTTACCTAAAAATTCCGACTTTGCAAGAGTATATCTTGATTGATTCACAAAAGATTTTTGTTGAGCGTTACTGTCGGGGAGAGGGGAGAACGTGGCTGTACTATTCTTACACTGCTGGGGAGATTATCACTTTATCAAGTATTGGGTTTGATTTGCCGATCGCACTTTTGTATGAAGGTGTTGGATTTGAAACAAAAACAGAAACAGAAGCATAAAAACACCCTTCATTTTGCACCTCTTTCCTGAACACGCTTTCTGGCCTGTTCCACAGAGAGTGAATTTTCTTGTGGAGAGTAGGGGTTGGGCTTCGACGCCGCCCATAAAAGCCGATAATGAACAGGCAAGATGCCTGTTCCACAATTATTTATCTATCGCGTCCAAGCCAGCCAGCGGTTAAACAAATTTTTCACAAACGGCGTCAAACGAGTGCGATTGTAAGCATCTCCCGCTTTCCGAATTGCATCAGCTTGTGTCGGATACGGGTGAATTGTGCTAGCAATTTTTCCTAAACCAATATTATTAACCATTGCTAAAGTAATTTCGCTAATCATATCACCAGCGTGTCGCGCTACAATAGTTGCACCTAATATTTTATCGCTGCCTTTTTTGACGTGAACTTTCACAAATCCTTCCTCTTCGCCGTCAATAATTGCCCGATCGACTTGACTGAAAGGAATTAAAAATGTATCGATATCAAGGCCTTTTTCCTTAGCCTCGTGTTTGCCAATTCCGACGCGCGCAATTTCCGGGTCTGTGTAAGTACACCAAGGTATCGTCAAAGCGCTGAGCTTTTTGCGCCCGAAAAATAGAGTGTTTTGAATTACCATTCTCGCGGCAAAATCAGCCGCGTGAGTAAATTTATGTTTCATGCAAATATCCCCAGCGGCATAAATGCGGGGATTAGTAGTTTGCAAATTATCGTTGACAAATACGCCTGTTTGTGTATCGTATTCAACGCCCACAGCCTCCAGATTCAATCCTTCCACGTTAGGCGATCGCCCTGTACTCACAATAATTTCATCTACTATTACCGATGCTTCCTTATCTTGATATTTATAATAAATTACTTTGCCTGCATTTGTTTTTTCAACGCGCTCTATTTTAGATTCTAGTATTAGTTGAATTTCTTCGCGTACAAAAGCCTGCTGCACGATTTTAGCAGCATCCGCATCTTCTTTGTCTAAAATCTGAGCATTTTTGTGCAGCAACACAACTTCCGAACCCAGCCGGCGAAAGGCTTGAGCCAATTCGCAGCCGATCGGCCCTGCGCCAATTACTGCCAAACGTTGCGGTTTTTCCGTGAGGTTAAAAACAGTTTCATTTGTCAGATATCCAGATTCTTGTAAGCCGGGAATTTGTGGTTGTAACGCCCTTGCACCTGTGGCAATTACTGCTTTTTTAAACCGGAGAGTTTGACCTGCAACTTCTACTGTATTGTTGCTAGTAAAACGACCCGAACCTAAAAAAACATCAACTCCTAATTTGTACTGGTAGCGTTCAGCAGAATCAACATCGCTGATTCCCGCCCTGATGCGGCGCAGCCGTTCCATCACAGCGGCAAAATCCACTTCTGCACCGTTAGAAATATGAACGCCAAATTTACTGGCATTCCAGATCTCGCCGACTGTGCGGGACGATCGAATTAAAGCTTTTGACGGCACACAACCGACATTCAAACAGTCGCCGCCCATCAAATGTTTTTCAATCAAAGCAACTTTCGCGCCCAAACCTGCGGCACCGGCAGCAACAATTAATCCAGCGGGCCCCGCGCCAATTACTACTAAATTATAAGAACTAGCCGGCTGCGGATTTACCCAATCGGGCGGATGCAAATAGGAGACTAATTTCTGGTTATGTTCGTCCATCGGGGGGACAGTTACGCGATCGACTTTTGACGGCAGCATTGGCAAATCCTCCTAATTAAATACTTTCTTCCAAAGCTTGGCTGGCTATCCGAGTGACAAATACAGTAACAGCGACAGTAGCAATAAAACCGAGGATATTGAGCGACCATTTTGCTGCTTCTGTTTGGGGACTTGTGGACTGACATATCGCGCCTATCGCAGCAACCTCTCCCACCAAAGAACCCGAGTAAACGTACATAATTGTACCCGGTATCATGCCAAAGGAACCCAGCACGTAATCTTTCAAAGAAACCTGAGTAATTCCCAGAGCGTAATTCAATAAATTGAAAGGAAATAAAGGACAAAGACGAGTCAAAAAAACTATTTTTAATCCTTGTTGGGAAACTGCGCGATCGAGAGCTTTAAACTTGGGGTGAGATTCCATATATTTTACCACGCGATCGCGGCACAAATAGCGCCCGATCGCAAAAGCAAATACAGCACCTAAAATGGACGCCACAAAGACGTAAACCGAACCCCACCACAAACCAAAAATTGCCCCCCCTCCCAGCGTCAGCACCGAACCCGGTACAAACAGCACAGTAGCCAAGTTGTAAGTAGCTACAAAAGCCACCGGCCCCCACCACCCTAAATCCTCGATCCGCATTAACACAGCTCTCAAAACATCTTGAACGTAGGCATATCTAGTTGCTACAATTAAAAGAGCGAGCAAAAGGGCGATCGAAAAAAACAACACTATGCGTTTAAATTTTACCCTAGCATAATTTTGGATTCGTTCTTTTGCCATGATTCACCCGCAAATATTTATCAGCATTATACTTCCCACTTAAATTATTACTGTAAACGATCCTAAAAGCTATCGTCATGACACCAAAAGCCCAACTTCCCATCCCCGAACATTTCGACCCCAAAAAAGTAGGCGAATTCTGGCGAGTCCCCTACCGAGAACGTGCCGTCCAAGCGCAAGATTGGGCAAAGCAGCACAGCATCCAGCCAGCATCCAGCGACAAAAACCGCATTTGTTTGCTGATAATTGATGCCCAAAATACCTTTTGCTTGCCTGAATTTGAACTATTTGTGGGCGGGCGTTCCGGTAGCGGTGCAGTTGATGACAACCTGCGGCTGTGCGAATTTATTTACCGCAATTTAAACGCAATTACAACCATTGCGCCCACAATGGATACCCACACCGCCATGCAAATTTTTCATCCAATCTTTTGGATAAACGAAGCTGGCGAACACCCCCTACCAGCCGCAACTTCTATTACATTTGAAGATGTCCAAAAAGGCATTTGGAAAGTCAATCCCGCCGTCGCCGATAGCATCAGCGGGGGCAATTTTTCAGCACTCGAAAAACAAGCTTTCCACTACGTCAAAAAACTCAGCGACGATGGGAAATATCCCCTGACAATTTGGCCCTATCACTCGATGCTGGGCGGCATCGGACACGCGCTGGTTTCTGCGGTAGAAGAAGCAGTATTTTTTCATACTATAGCCCGCAACAGCCAAGCAGTTTTTGAAATCAAAGGCGGGAATCCACTGACAGAAAACTATTCTGTTTTGCGGCCAGAAGTTTTAGATGGATTCGACGGCAATCCGATTGCGGAAAAAAATTCTAAGTTTATTGATAAATTGCTCGATTTTGATGCAGTAATTATTGCCGGACAAGCCAAAAGTCACTGCGTTGCTTGGACAATTGATGATTTGTTAACGGAAATTTTGACGCGAGATCCGAATTTGGCAAAGAAGGTTTATTTGTTGGAAGATTGCACTTCGCCTGTGGTTGTTCCGGGTGTTGTGGATTTTACGGAACAAGCAGATGCAGCTTATCAAAAATTTGCGGCTGCGGGAATGAATGTGGTTAAATCTAGTGAGTTAATTTTGGGCGATTAAAGACGAGTTTTTTATCTTGGGGTTTTCAGTGCAAAAAAAGTATACAGGATTAACCAGAGGCGGTAATTTTTGTTCGCTTGGCACTCTGCTGCGATCGCCTTTAACTGATTACTTATGATATCATATCCGGTAAATCACTTACGAGAGAAGCGTAGTTAAGGAGTTTCCCGATGGCTGAAAGCGAAATTTATAGTGTTGTTCTTTTTCGGGAGGCGAGTGTGCAAGCAATTTCAAAACTCTCGCTGGCGATCGCCACCACTCTTCTGATCGCATCTTTAACTGCAACCAAAGCCGGCGCAGTTCCCGTCACCTACGATTTCACCGTCACTGTTACCAAAGGCAGGTTAGCCGGCAATTCATTCAACGGTTCTTTCAGCTACGATGATGCGAAATTGAAGGGAACTGGAGTGGAAGAAGTGGGAATTGCTGAGGGATTAACAACCTGCATTAATTACCTGGGACGCACTTACCGCGAAACCGATGATACCAGTTATCCTACCTTTCCAAAACTCAGATTTGAGGATGGAAAAATCGCGCAGCTAAACTTCTGGATTCAGCCAAATCAGCGAGTTAATTGGTGGAATTCAAATGGATGGGAAGTCAAACTTTCCGATCCTAAAATGAGCGATTCAACTGTTCCCAATTGTCAAAAACGGTGAGGCGTGGCCAAAGTGCGATCGACTCTAAAAATAGGGTGTTTCGTAATTGCGGGATGATTTTGATGGTTTTGTGGCATCGACTCTCGTACCCCGAAGGCGTGTATTTTCACAGCAGGCGGGACGCCTAACCCTACTCCCCACAAGAATCCTCCTCAAATTCTGCAACGCCTAAAATAGAGGAGGAATTAGATGCAACTGCCTACGGTTATATGGGTAATTTCATGCAGCTATGCTACGAAGGTGCGATCGCCGATCGTCTGCTGGGGCGATCGAATATTTGCGATCGCTAGGAACGAAGAACTCAAAGATTGTTTGAATAAAAACCGCATAATTCCTATTTTCTGCAGGTCAAGAGTGCCTCTGCGTTGGATGATTTCCCATAACTATTTCCCATCCAATCGGGGAACTCCTTCCAAAAAACTGCCGCTCAACATTAACTCCGTCATCCGGTCTAATTGGCCGCTGATTTTTAATTTTTTGTCTTTTTGAAAGCGCTCAATATCTGCGAGCAAATTACCCGAATTATATCCTAATTTACTCAAATAGTCAATAGCTTGCCGATCGCTTAACAAGATATCCGCCGACCGAAAAATCGGCACGTATTCCTCGCGCCAAATCTGGGCAAAAGTTGCCCTATCTAAATAGAAAATCCTGCCCCGCGCCGGGTCTCCAATTGCAGCAATACTGTCATTCATTCCCAGCAAAGCCACCGCGTGCGGTAGCTTCCGAGGGCCGTCAAACAGCCAAACTGCTAGCACTCCGGGGCGATTAATTTGCTGAATTTGCTCCCAAGTTGGCGCCAGTTCGATCGCATTTACGCCCAAAGCTCTTGCTGCTATTATTAACTGAGGCATGGAAGTTCCCAAGCGACTCGTGCCGGCAAAACGCGCTACACTCGATTCCGTCGCCTCGATTCCCCAACGTCTCAACACTGTTGCTAGCGCCGCCGGCGCGCAACTGCTGTTAGATGTTTGTCGAAATACACCGTTGGGCAGCAAATTATCTATTAAATCAGCGTAAATGGGCGCCATAAAATAGTTTTCAGCGCCTGTAAATCCTCCGAATCCTAACAAGCAAATTAAAATTACTGCGATTACTTGCGATCGCGCGGTAAACCAACTTATACTAAAACCAATACCGCAGACTCCCATCAACATGACTCGTAGCAAAGTCCAAGTAACTCGCATCCCGTGAAAGCGCCACTCGATCGGCAAAGCTGGCATTTGAGGCAGATTTAGAGCCAGTAGCAGCAAGGCAATATAAAAACCCAAAAAAGCTAGGGCGATCGAATTTCTGCCCTTAAACAAATCGTTAGCCGTTACTCCAGATCGAACTAACACCCGCCCGAACCGCATTCCCCAGAGTAACATCACCGAACCCAGCACCAGCGTCACAAATATTTCCATAAGTTCAGAATTTGATCGCTTAACTAGGTTGTAACATTTATGCGATCGACTTACACCCCAATCAAGAGTTGGAGGGAGTCCGAGTGGGGAGAGAATTTGACGATGTTTGCGCTTTGTTCCTCCATTACCCGCTACAATCGAATAAACAGGATTTATCCAAAATCGAAGCAGGCAAAACAATCCTCAAGCCTAAAAACTTTGACCTGCATCGATTTTGGATATTAAGTTTTGCCATATTTTTTTGATGAGTCTGAATAAATGGTTGAGAATCAGATAATTTAGCTACCTAACCTAAAAGGAGATATTGCCATGTTTGCCAATTTAAAGCTGAGAAACCTGATGTTACTCGGATATGCAGTTCCTATTGCTTTGAAGGCGATTAAGTGATTTTTTGTAACAATAAGGAAAATTTTCGATGATTAACTTCAAAGCGACCAAATTAAGACAGCGTATCCTGTGGGGATATTCCATACCGATTTTGCTTTCAGTTGGAGCAGCTACTTTGGTTTTTTTTAATGCTAAAGAGGTAGAAGAAAAAGGAAAATTGCTAAATAATTCTCATGCTGTTGTTATAGATTTGAAAGAGCAACAGCTAGGATTTGCAGGTATGCAAAAATCTGCTCGCGGGTATTTTTTGGCAAAAGATAGTGATTTTTTAACTGAATACAATAATGCGGTAAAGAGCTTTGACGAATTCTATCAGGATTTACTGAAGCGGGTTCAAAACCCACAGCAGCGCCAGCGGCTAGAGGAAATGAATGTCTTACAAGATAAGATAGACAAAGGCTATAACCAAGCCTTTTCTTTGGTTGACCAAGGTAAGCAAGACGATGGACTTAACTTATGGAAGAGCCAAATTGTACCAAAGCTTCGTCAGGTTGATGCTATCGCTAAGGAGTTTCAAAGAACCGAGGAAAGTAATTTATTCGCTCAAGAAAAGAAACAGATTCAAGCTTTGCAGTTCCTGAGTACAGTGGTGATTTTAAGCACGGCTTTAGCAGCGATTATGGCAATTGCGATCGCTCGGTGGATTGCTTCAGGAATTGCAGAGACACTGAATCAGTCCGTCAATATGATTGTTAGTTCTTCCACAGAGATTGCTGCCACAGTTGAACAGCAGGAACGCACAGCCGCACAGCAATCTAGCTCTGTAAATCAAACTACAATCACAATGGATGAGTTGGGCGCTGCTTCCCAACAATCAGCCCAGCAAGCCCAAGCTGGTGCGGAATCTGCACGCCAAGCTTTACAGATCACTGAAAAGGGAACCCTAGCAGTGGAGCAAACCCTGGAATCGATGATAATTTTGAAAGAAAATGTCGGGGCAATCGCGGCACAAATTCTGCAATTGAGCCAACAAACCCATCAGATTGGCAATATCTCTACTGATGTCACAGATTTAGCCAATCAAACAAATATGCTGGCACTGAATGCCTCAGTAGAAGCAGTCCGGGCGGGCGAAAACGCCAAAGGTTTTACTGTCATAGCCACAGAAATCCGCAAACTAGCAGATAAAAGTAAGAAATCAGCAGAGAAAATTAACCGCCTAGTCGATGATATCAAGAATGCGATAAATTCCACTGTAACGGTGACAAAGGAAGGTACTAAAACAGTAGAAGAAGGAACAAAAATCAGTCAAGAAACGGCAGCAGCTTTCTCGGAAGTAGCAAATGCTGTTAACAATGTGGTATTGAACAATCAACAAATTTCTCTAACTGCTCAACAACAAGCAGTTGCGATTAAACAAGTAGTGGATGCGATGAACAGCCTCAACCTAGCAGCAAAAGAAACCGCTAGTGGTATTACTCAAACCAAAGTAGGCACTCAACAATTGAACGATGCAGCCCAAAATCTCAATTCAATGGTCTAAAGGGTGCTCAGTTTTTTGGGATAGCAGACGAGCAATTGATAGCATTGAGTCATGAATTGAGCTCGCTGCCCTCCCAGCTTGTCAAACAGTCGGCATCCAAGTCAAAGTGTTCGCAGGCGATGGCATCGCGAAAGCTAGGACGATCGAATTTCTGCCCTTAAACAAATCCTCTTCTGTAACGGACGATCGAACTAACACCCGCCCAAACAGACTTTCTTCAACCAAACCTAAAGTTGGCAAAATGTCAAGGGACTCGATCGACTTTTCCCCATCTTAGCCACCAAGTCCCAAACAAGATTTAGCGCTGGAAAAAATCCCCAAAATCTCTTGCCACAAACGGCCACATCCGTTGTAATATAGATGTAAGTCACAGCCCGTTAAAGTAATCAACAAACAATTAGGTCGCTCAATATATTCACGCTCCAACGAGCGGTGAGTTGTATTGAGCGTGCCTATTAAGGAGCGATCGAAGTTCGTCAGACACCCCAAATATTCAGGAAGAATCATGCCATCAAGATCCGCCAACGATGTAGACGTAGCAGAGCAATATTGGCACTACCTAGAAATATCCAAGGTTGCAACTATCTTAGAAACCAACCTGGAAAGCGGTTTAGAACCGACAGAAGCCAACCATCGCCAACAGAAATTCGGGCAAAACGAACTAACGGTTAAAGCTGCGAAACCAGCCTGGTTAAAATTTATCCTGCAATTTAACCAACCCCTCCTGATCATCTTGCTGAGTGCAGGTTTAATCAAAGCAGTTATCGGAGAATGGCTAAACGCTAGCGTAATTTGGGGCGTAACAACCACCAACGCTACTATTAGTTTCATCCAAGAAGCTGGAGCCGAGAAAAAAATTGAAGCCCTAGCCCAAGCTGTCACCACCGAAGCCACAGTCATTCGGGGCGGCAAAAAATTAAGAATTCCCTCCAAAGAACTCGTTGTCGGTGACTTAGTAATCCTGACTTCCGGCGACAAAGTACCAGCAGACTTGCGATTAGTGAAAGTGCGCGACTTGCAAATCGACGAGTCGGGACTCACCGGGGAATCTGTTGCTGTCGAAAAAGAATTAGGACAATCTGGAGACATAGTTCTGCCACAAGAAACGCCACTAGCAGAACGGGATAACATGGCCTATGCCGGCAGTTTTGTCACTTTTGGCCAAGCTAGCGGCATCGTAATTGCGATCGCCAATAAAACCGAAACCGGCAAAATCTCCCAACTATTAGATCGGCACATCGACCTCACCACCCCCTTAACCCGCAAATTCAACCAATTCAGTCAAAACTGGCTGTTATTCGTGTTGGGAATGGCAACCTTGACCTTCGCCGTCAGATTGGGGCGGCCAGTTCCTGCGGGAGTTTCAGCCTTTAAAGAAGCAGTCGAACCCGCAGTCGCCCTGATTGTCGGCGCAATTCCCGAAGGCTTACCCGCCGTCATTACCGTCACCCTAGCCGTAGGCGTTTCCCGGATGGCAAATCGCCACGCGATCGTCCGCAAATTGCCCGCAGTCGAAACCCTCGGCGGCGCTACAGTCATCTGTTCCGACAAAACCGGAACTTTGACGGAAAACCAAATGACGGTGCAAGAAATCTATTCTGGCGGCGAATCCTACTCGGTTACGGGTACGGGATACAGCCCCGAAGGTGAAATTCAACTCAACCAACTGCCAATTACTGTCAGCCAAGCTCCTACTTTGCAAGAATGTTTGCAAGCTGGACTCCTTTGCAACGACTCTCACCTGGAATTTAAAGATGATGATTGGATAGTCGTCGGAGATCCGACAGAAGGAGCGTTAATTGCTGCAGGCAAAAAAGCTGACTTGAGCCAGCAAACTTTGTCCAAGTCAATGCAGCGACTGGATTCAATTCCCTTTGAATCTCAGTTTCAATACATGGCGACGCTGCACCGAACTCCCAGTGGCAAAATTTTGTACGTCAAAGGTTCAGTAGAATCAATTCTCGGCCGCTGCGGTTCCAGTCTCGATACCCAAGGAAATCCGGTAGAAGTCGATCGCGCAGAAATTCACCATCAAGTCGATGAAATGGCAAAGCAAGGCTTGCGCGTCTTGGCTTTAGCGAAAAAGCCAGTACCCCAAAGCCAAAATTCCGTCGATCACTCGGATTTGGAGTCAGGCTTGGTTTTCTTGGGACTGCAAGGCATGATTGACCCGCCGCGGGCAGAAGCGATCGCAGCCGTCCAAGCTTGTCAAACCGCCGGCATCCAAGTCAAAATGATTACCGGCGACCACATCGCTACAGCCAAGGCGATCGCCCGCCGCATGGGATTCCGCAAAACTAAACACCACAGAGAACTTGTAGCCTACACCGGCGCTCAACTCGCCGAAATGAGCAAGCAGGAACTCGGCGAAGCCGTAGAAGCCGGCTCAGTTTTTGCCCGCGTCGCCCCAGAACAAAAACTCCGCATCGTAGAAGCCTTGCAGCAGAAAGGCGAAATCGTGGCGATGACGGGAGACGGCGTTAACGACGCGCCGGCGCTGAAACAAGCGGATATCGGGATTGCGATGGGCAGCGGTACTGAGGTTTCTAAGGAAGCCGCCGACATGATTCTTACCGATGATAACTTTGCGTCGATCGAATCTGCTGTTGAAGAAGGGCGATCTGTTTACAAAAATCTGCTCAAAGCAATTAGCTTCATTCTCCCAGTCAACGGCGGAGAATCGATGACAATTTTGCTCAGCACCCTCCTCGGTCGAGAATTGCCGATTTTGTCGCTACAAATTCTCTGGCTGAATATGCTCAACTCGATCACCATGACAGTGCCTCTGGCTTTCGAGCCCAAGTCAGCGGGAGTCATGAAACAGCAGCCCCGACCGGTAAACGAAGCTTTCCTCACCGGAAATCGGATCAAGCGGATCATCGCTATTTCTCTTTACAATTGGACTCTGATTTTCGGAATGTTTGAATGGGTACGCCAAGCGGATTGGGGAACCTTGGAACTGGCCCGCACGATGGCGATTCAAGCTTTGGTAATGGGGAGAATTTTTTACCTGTTGAGTCTCAGCCAGTTGCTGCCTTCTTTGATTGCTAAATTTAGCGGTTCTAAGGAAGAAGTTAGCGGCGCTCCCGCCCTCGGTGTGGGAATTGTCATGGCGGTGATTTTGCAGATCATCTTTGCTAATTCTCCGTTTGTCAATCGCATATTTGAGACGGCTCCAATGAATTTGGATCAGTGGCTGATTTGCTTCGGCGTAGCCCTACCGATGATCGGTGTTGCTCTCTGGGTCAACCGCTTTGACCCGCCCAACTAATTCACCATTAACCTGTATGGTGCGTCAGGCTTGTGGTGAGCACGATAAACTCGGATTTTCCCACTGACGCACCCTACCGCCTGTAAAGTTTTAGCATTTAATTTAAGGGTTCCCAATGACAGATAGACTCTGGTTTGAGGGGACAAGTTTTGGGAGCGATCGGATTTCCGTTGAGCCCGAGTTCAGTCAGGTTAGTCAAAGATGCTAGCGGTTTGATGTCACCGATCTGATTGTTGACGAGCCGGAGATAAGTCAGGTTAGTCAAAGATGCTAGCGGTTTGATGTCGTTGATTTCATTGCTGTCGAGCCTGAGATCGGTCAGGTTAGTCAAAGATGCTAGCGGTTTGATGTCGTTGATTTCATTGCTGTCGAGCCAGAGATCGGTCAGGTTAGTCAAAGATGCTAGCGGTTTGAGGTCATCGATCTGATTGTGGCTGAGGTTGAGCTGTGTCAGGTTAGTCAAGGACGCTAGCGGTTTGATGTCATCGATCTGATTGTTGTTGATCCAGAGTTCAGTCAAGCTAGTCAAGGATGCTAGCGGCTTGATGTCACCGATCTGATTGTTGTAGAGGAAGAGCTGTTTCAGGTTAGTCAAGGATGCTAGCGGTTTGATGTCGCCGATTTGAGTTTTGTCGAGCCAGAGCGAAGTCAGTTTAGTCAAAGATACTAGCGGTTTGATGTCGCCGATTTGATTGTAGCTGAGGTTGAGTGAAGTCAGGTTAGTCAAAGATACTAGCGGTTTGATGTCACCGATCTGATTTTCGCTGAGCCAGAGCAAAGTTAGGTTAGTCAAAGATACTAGCGGCTTGATGTCACCGATCTGATTTTTCCAGAGCTCTAGACGCTTTAGGTTAGTCAAAGATGCTAGCGGTTGGATGTCACCGATTTGATTTTCGCCGAGGGAGAGTACAGTCAGGTTAGTTAAGGATTCTAGCGGTTTGAGGTCGCTGATTTTATTGCTCCTGATGTCGAGATCGCTCAGATTAGTTAAGGATTCTAGCGGTTTGAGGTCGCTGATTTGATTGAATGTGAGGTCTAGATCGGCCAGGTTGGTCAAGGATTGCAATGGTTTGATGTCGCTGATAGAATTGTTGATGAGGTCGAGTTCAATGAGACTCGAAAGTTTCCGATCGGCCTCATCACAGTTTGTAGTCTCAGCTTTTTTCAACAGCACCTCAACAGTATGTTTAGCTTCAGGACTCAAATCAGCTTTTTGGCGACACCAATCAGCAAATGTTCGTCTACTGTTGGACGATCGCGTTTCGGCGGCATAAGCAGACAGTCCACTTCCACATAATGTTAGGACGATCGCGCTACAAATAACTGCGATCGACTTTTGTAAATTAATGTGTTTCTCTGCAACTATAAGTGTCATAATCTTGTACTTCTAATCTTCTGAAATTTCAAGTTTTAGGATTTAATATTTAGTTTGGTAAATCACTTACGATTAAGCGCCAATCTTAGTCCACCAATGAAAACCAGTTAACTCTTAGAAAACAGCACTACCATAAAACAGTATTTATTTCTGTATTTTAAAATACAATTAACCGCCACCTTAAAAAAAATATACACATATTAACAAAGTAAATGTGCGATCGCTCAGATGTTGAGAGCTTATTGACAATCTATTTGAATGCCACGCGATCGCCATTCGCTACAACCTTTACCCTGCCAGTCTTAGTTTGACCCGGTTTTGATAAGCAAACCGGCTCGCCCTTCCCAACGGCTCCTTATCGATATCGCACTCCTAAAAGATTTGCTTATCAATCAAATTTAATAATTGTTTTATAATTTCCGCAAGAGTACGGTAAGCTAATAACGAAGCCAAGGAAACGTGTGGCTCGCAAAAAGTGAGTTCACACAACTCGGCAGCTCGAAATATCGATATTAATCAAAAAAGTCAAATCAGCAGGGATAGTTTAAAGACTTATGCTAGCGATAAATCTTTGGCTCCCTCCTGCCAACCTGCGCTCAAAACAGTTCGCTCAACCCAATTAGCGAACACAAAAAAAGCGCATTGATAAACTTCAGTGATGTCGTTACAGAAGATTATGAATTGCAGTGAGGCTAGACTATGACAAGATTTTCCGATCAATTTTCCAGGCGCAAATTTATCGTCACAGCAGGTGCATCTGCCCTGGGTTCAATACTGCTCAAAGGTTGTTTGGGAAATCCCCCAGAACCCGGTGCAACTGCCGGTGCTGACGGCGCGATACCCGCAGCTACCTCAGTAATGGCTGTTGCCAACGAGAAAAGAGTCGAAGGAATTGAAAGCACTAAAATCACATTGGGATATATCCCGATCGTCGAAGCAGCACCTTTAATCATTGCCCAAGAAAAAGGCTTTTTTGCCAAATACGGCATGACCGAAGTTACGATTGCCAAGCAAGCAAACTGGGGCTCGGCAAGAGATAACGTAGAAATCGGATCTGCTGGCGGCGGCATCGACGGCGGCCAGTGGCAAATGCCCATGCCTTATCAAATTAGTAAAGGTCTGATTACCAAAAACAGCGTCCAAATCCCAATGTATGTTCTGGCCCAGTTGAACACTCAGGGAAATGGAATTGCGATCGCCGGAAAACACAAAGGCAAAGGCATCGGGCTCAAACTAGATCAAGCCGCCCAAGACTACATCAAAGGCCTCAAACAAACAGGCACACCCTTCAAAGCAGCCTACACCTTCCCCAAAGCCAATCAAGACTTGTGGATTCGTTACTGGCTGGCAGCTAACGGCATCAATCCCGACACAGAAGCCGAGTTGCTAACAGTACCGTCAGCGCAAACCGTAGCCAACATGAAAACCGGCAGCATGGACGGTTTCAGTACCGGTGACCCCTGGCCCCTGCGGATCGTCACAGAGGACATCGGCTTTATGTCCGCCCTCACGGGCCAAATCTGGAAAGATCACCCAGAGGAATATCTCGCTATTCGTGGCGACTGGGTAGACAAACACCCGAAAGCCACCGAAGCCCTGCTAGCAGGACTGATCGAAGCCCAGCAGTGGTGCGACAAACCAGAAAATCGCCCCGAATTAGTTGCCATTACTTCTGGCAGAAACTTCTTTGACGTACCTCCGGCAGTTTTGACACCTCCCTACCAAGGCAAGTACATGATGGGTGACGGCCAACCAGAGATCGACGATTTCAAGATGAGTCCGCTGTACTGGAAAGACGACCTCGGCAACGTTTCTTATCCCTACAAGAGTCACGATTTGTGGTTCTTAACCGAAAGCGTTCGCTGGGGTTTCCTGCCGACAACAACCTTGGCAGATTCTAAGACAATCATCGATAAAGTCAACCGCGAAGATTTGTGGAAAGCCGCAGCAAAATTAGCCGGAGTTGCTGATGCTGACATTCCGAAAAGTACGTCTCGCGGCGTTGAAAAGTTCTTTGACGGCACAGAATTCAACCCGGAAAAGCCAGAAGCTTATCTCAAGAGTTTGGCAATTAAAAAAGTGTGATGGGGTTTTAGCTTCCCATAATTTAGTCTCGAAATTTAGTCTCGAAAATACACAGCACCAGACATAGGAGATTAGCAGCATGGCTGTAAGTACAAGTCGGAGAGGCGGCAATGCACAAGGAGCTTTTGGCGAGTTTTGGAAGAAGAATTCCCCAAATATCTTGCCGCCAATTTTAGGAGTTTTGGGGTTTCTGTTGGTTTGGCAATTCTTGTCAAGTACGGGACTGATCAAACTGCCGGGGCCGATCAGCATTTGGACTGACGAACGGACGCGGATCTTGTTGATGTATCCTTTCATGAACTCCAAAACCTACGGAATTGGCTTATTTTGGCAGACTTTGGCGAGTTTGGAACGGGTGGCAAAAGGCTACACTCTCGCGGCCGTTGTGGGAATTGGTACGGGTGTTTTGGTAGGTACAAATCCTTTTCTAAACCGCGCTTTAGATCCGCTTTTTCAGTTTTTGCGGATGGTGGCCCCTTTGGCTTGGGTGCCCATTGCCCTGGCTGCACTGCAACAAAACGAACCTGCTGCTTTGTTCGTGATTTTTATCACTTCAGTTTGGCCGATTTTAATCAACACGGCTGAAGGTGTTCGCCAAATTCCCGACGATTACAACAACGTGGCGAAAGTGCTGCAGCTTTCTCGTCAGGAATATTACATGAATATCTTGTTTCCGTCGGCGCTTCCTTATATCTTCACAGGATTGAGAATTGCGATCGGTTTGGCTTGGCTGGCGATTATTGCTGCGGAAATCGTGATGTCGGGGATTACGGGTATCGGCTTCTTTATTTGGAATGCTTACCAGCAAAACTACATCAGCGAAATTCTGTTAGCGGTGTTCTACATTGGGGCTGTTGGTTTGTTGCTCGATCGCATGATGGCTTGGTTGCAGCAAAAAATTGCCCCCCCTCAAGGAAAGTAGCTAATTCTATGGTTTAACGGTTGGCAGTTGACGGTTGACTGTTACAGGAAGTACGAACTCCGAGGCTCAGAAACCTGTTTTTTCAACTATTGTTGAGGGATTAAACAAAGTATTTTGGTTAGTTTAAAGACCAGTTTTAGGCATCCAGGAATGTATTAACTATTAGCTGTTATATATTAACAGCTAACAATCCACAGCAAACAGCAAACAGCGAACAGTCAACAGTCAACAATCAATATCTAGCGAAATAACAAACCTACAAAAAAGGCAAGAAAATCATGTCTGTTTTGATTGCAGTAGAACAAGTCGGAAAAGTATTTAATTTAACAGACGGTGGCACATACATAGCCCTCAAAGGCATCGACTTAGAAATTAAAAAAGGAGAATTTATCTCCTTGATAGGACACTCAGGCTGCGGTAAATCTACGCTACTAAATATGGTGGCAGGTTTGGATCTGCCGACAGAAGGATTGGTGACAATAGAAGGACAAAGAATCACCCAGCCAGGCCCCGATCGCATGGTAGTATTCCAAAACTATTCCCTGCTACCTTGGCGGACGGTCAGAGAAAACATTACCCTAGCCGTAGACTCGGTAATGAGCGGCTTACCCAAGGCCGAACGCCTCGAAATCGTTCAAAAACACATCGACATGGTGGGCTTGACGCCCCACGCCGAGAAGCAACCCGCACTGCTGTCGGGCGGACAAAAACAGCGCGTGGCGATCGCCCGTGCTCTGGCCCTGCGGCCCAAACTGTTACTCTTAGACGAACCCTTCGGCGCTTTGGATGCTTTGACTCGGGGCAACTTGCAAGAAAAGTTGATGGAAATTTGCCAAGAGTACGAAATCAGCGCCCTGATGGTAACGCACGACGTGGATGAGGCCGTGTTGCTGAGCGATCGCATCGTCATGCTCACCAACGGCCCAGAATCGAAGATTGGCGGCATTCTCGAAGTAGACATCCCCCGCCCCCGCAAACGGATGGAAGTAGTCTCACACCCCAGCTACTACGCTCTACGCAGCGAAATGATTTACTTCCTCAACCAGCAGAAGCGGGTGAAAAAACTGCGGGCGCGGAAAGTACCCGCGATCGCCCGCCACGGTCTGGAAAAAGTCAACCTCGAACTCGGCTTTATTCCGCTGGCAGCCTGTGCTCCCCTCGCTGTCGCCAAAGAAAAAGGCTTTTTTGCCAAGCACGGCCTCGATGAAGTCCACCTCGTGCGGGAAACAAGCTGGCGCGGCATCGTAGACGGCATCGCCGCAGGTTACTTAGACGCAGCTCAAATGCCCTCTGGGATGGCGGTGTGGTTGAGCTTGGGAGGCCACCAAGAGAAGCCGATTCCGACGGTTACAGCCCTCACCATGAGCCGCAATGGCAACGGAATTACCCTCGCGAGGCGCTTTTACGACCAAGGAATCTACACTCTGGCAGACTTTAAAAAAATGCTCCAGAGAACGCCCGCGCAAACGCACCGTATGGGAATCGTTCACCCGTCTTCGATGCACAACCTGTTGCTGCGTTACTGGCTGGCTTCCGGTGGCATTGACCCGGATCGCGATGTGTTGCTGAAAAATATCCCACCGGCTCAAATGATCGTTGACTTGCAGGGTGGCACTATTGACGGTTTCTGCGTCGGCGAACCTTGGAACTTGCGGGCCTCGATGGAAGGAGTCGGCTTTACGGTGGCGACAGATTTGGAACTGTGGCCCGGACACCCCGGGAAAATTCTGGGGGTGCGGGAAGACTGGGCAAATGCTTATCCCAACACTCACATTGCTCTAGTCAAAGCTTTGCTGGAAGCTTGCCACTATTGCGCCGATCCAAATCACGCCGCCGAGGTTTCGGAAATTGTCGCGGGAAGGGAGTACGTCGCCACCGACAAGAGTTACATCCAACTAGGCGACCCGAAATCTGTTGCTTGCAACCTTGATACTCCGATGCGGGAATACGCCCACCACTTGTTTTCTGGAGAGGGGGTGAATCGCCCGAGCCGCACCGAACAACTGTGGCACATGGTACAGATGGCGCGCTGGGGCGATACTGTGTTCCCGCGCAACTGGGTGGAAATTCTGGAACGGGTGGTGCGAGTCGGTGCGTTCAGCACGGCGGCCCGAGAGCTGGGGATGGCTGATATTACTTACACTCGCGGTTCTCTCAGCTTGTTTGACGGCTCGGTGTTTAATGCTGACGATCCGATCGGCTATCTCAACAATCTGGCGATTAAACGCGATTTCACGATGGCTGAAGTTGTACTCGATTCCGGCCGCAGAGCTGCTTAGAGAGGTTTTTAGTTAGATAAAAACAGGGAAATTGCTAATTGTTAGTTGTTGGTTTTTAGCTGTTAATTGCTAGTGAGCAATTCCCTGTTCATGACATCCGTTACATCTTTTACATCCCGTACATCGCTCGTTGCCGAACTTCCTTCTTTATTGGCGAATCACCCACTCACAATTTCCTAAACCCATGCTCAACACCACTAAAAACCAGACGAACACCAAAACTCAAATCCAGCGGGGAAAAAGCCGCCGCCAACCTTTTTTGGTGATGGACAATGTTTATAAAGTATATCCAAACGGTTACAGGGCTTTAGAAAACGTCAATCTGAATGTAGCTGAGGGAGAGTTTATTGCTCTGATCGGACACTCGGGCTGCGGCAAATCAACACTGTTAAATATGGTGTCGGGTTTTAGCCATCCAAGCCAGGGTACCGTGTCGATTAACGGGCAGCGGATTACGAAGCCGGGTCCCGATCGCATGGTGGTGTTTCAGGGTTACGCTTTGCTGCCTTGGCGGACGGTGTTTGAAAATGTTTATCTGGCGGTTAATGCTGTATTTCCGAATAAGTCGAAGGTAGAAAAAAATGCGATCGTCAAAGAGCATTTGGCGATGGTGGGATTGACAGAAGCTGCTGAGAAAAGACCGCCGCAAATTTCGGGGGGGATGAAGCAGCGGGTCTCGATCGCCCGCGCTTTGGCAATTCGCCCGAAAGTGCTGATTTTAGACGAACCTTTTGGTGCTCTGGACGCAATTACTAAGGAGGAATTGCAGGAAGAATTGCTGAAAATCTGGAACGATCACCGCTGTACGGTGTTGATGATTACTCACGATATTGATGAAGCGCTGTTTTTGGCCGATCGACTGGTGATGATGACTAATGGCCCGTCGGCGACAATTGGCGAAGTTTTGGAGATTCCTTTCCCGCGTCCGCGCGATCGGGTTCAAATGATGGAAGATCCGGAATACTACAATTTGCGGAACTACGCCCTAGATTTCCTGTTCCGTCGTTTTGCACACGATCACGATGCTTAATCGGTTGGCAAATCAAAGTTAAAGAGGAGAATTATGAGACTTCTCGAACAATTTTAATTCTTGTGCGGAGTAGGGGTTGGGCATCCTGCCGGCCCAAGACTAGCTTTTTTGCAGAAGTCTATTGAAAAGTTGAAGCCCCAGTGTTCCCCGGTTTCAGGGGAACATCGCTAGGGGCGCAATTTTCCCGATCCGGTTGGGTAAACTGAAGCTTAATGGTGGGCGATAAGTTTTTTCGGACGTTCGGATCTTTTTCCGATATTTTACGTCTACCAGCGAAGAGACCCGATTGCCTAGCTGTCGGTAAGCTGGCATGAACTGAGCCCACCTTCGATCGAGGGTGGGCTTCTTCTTCATGTTATTAACTGTTTTTGGGCGATCGGTGGTTGGTGCATTCCACCCTGGGAACTGGCACACTGCAGGAACGCTTATCGGTGTTTCATGGATTAAGGCTTTTGTCAATATCCCTCTTCTGTCACTCTAGGCAGAAGAAAATAAGAATTCCCTCTCATTCATCAAGTAAGAGAAGGGATTTGG
>NZ_JAUBQU010000324.1:0-1003 GCF_036701435.1 Microcoleus sp. Pol12A5 | reverse complement strand
TTCATCAAAAATAAGTTAGAATTACCGCCTATTACTTGAATTAAACCGTTAATATAAGAAGCATCGCCACCCACAACGCGCCCTAAAATATTGCGGATATTTGGCTCAGACATAAAGTTAACAATTTGACCGTCTTTGAGTCCAAACTGCTGAAAGCTATGAAAGAGATTAGTGCCGTCTTGTGAGCGCTGTCCCCCGTTGATGTTAAATTGATTGCCGGAGGCATTAACAGCAGTTCCTGTGCCATCGGGAGCCGGAGTAATTGGCTGCCCTGTAGCAGCAGGTGAGAACAGTAAAAAACCTAAAGATACCACCCAAGTACAAGTCAAAAGTTGCTGTTGATATCTTTGAGTTATTCTTGTTGTAATCATTAGACTTCTCCCTGATTTTTTTTGCTGAGCGCGCTTAAATTATAATAAAACTTTTTCCTCAAAAAACATGAGTCGAGTTTAATCTCAGCAGGTTAAAAAGTGGGATAGTAGCTCAACTGGCGAACGTTTATAGAACCCATTTGAGATATAAGCGGCTGCAAGCATTATCCGCATCAGCCTAATAACAATAGTCCGGATAGTTTTGAGTTCCTAGTCTGAAACGCTTGATTTTTTCTTGGTAGTCCGATTGCCGAATCGCCTTAAAAGCCATATTCTACGATTGGTTATCAAAAATAGTCCGAAGTCTTGTAATAAAACAAAGATTAACCTGGCCACTCGCATCAACCAGAGTTCTATCAAAATTACTGATGAGGATTTTGCACGTCTCTATCCAAGCATTGGCCCGTTCTCTTCCCCTACCTTGCCACAACTGGAAAAAACAAGGATTCGAGGATGATCCACTCTTCGTCTGTGAGGCTGGTAGAGTATGGCATAAATGCTGGGTACGAATTTTGCAGTCACTTTACTTCAAGACAGTAAAAAATGTCAAATGGCTTCTATAAAAGCGATCGCCCTTCCCACTCCCCCATCCCCTAAAGCCGGTGAAGCGTCGCTATCCCAGAGGGAATCGC
>NZ_JAUBQU010000190.1:0-7526 GCF_036701435.1 Microcoleus sp. Pol12A5 | reverse complement strand
GCATCGGGTTTAAGCGGTGATGATGCGCTGACGGCTGCGTTTGAAGAAAACGCTCGCGATGTCGCTCGGATTGGCGGTAGCTAGGGTTTAGCATGAGGAATGGGTAATGGCTGTTACTAACAACCAATTACCTATTCCTCACGAGCGATCGATTACCAAATTGTTCAGCAACTAACCTCGTCGTCTAACGGAATCTCGATCTTCAATCCCCTTGGTGAGTACGATAATGATCTATCACCTCTTGAACCTGATTTATACTTTCTTGCGCTTGTAACTCTTGGGCAATATCTAAGGCTTGCTGTAGCTTCTTCAATCCTTCCTCTAGTAGATTGTGAGCAATCAAAAGTTGTCCGAGTAAGCACAAAGTAGCAGGTTGAGTGTTTTTGTGATTAACCCTGCATTGAAATTCATAAGCTTTATGAGCAAGTTCAATAGCGTTTTCTAGATTTCTCTCCTGACAAGCAGAGTAAGCTTTCTCATGAAGTCGAACTGCCTCAAAGTTATTTACAGCAAAAAGTATTTGCTGTAATTCCTCAAGTCCATCAAGCGGATTTTCTTTAGCTAAAGAAACAGCCCTTTCAATATCTTGTATTCCACCTTCATAATCGCCCTGATATGTTTTGATTTGCCCAATTAATGAGAGGGAGTTTGAACACCAATCAACATCTTTTAATAATTCCGCTAGTTTCAAACATTGCAGAGCGGTAGTAAGTGCATCATCAAATTCTTGGTTATGAAATTTCTCTTGAGATAGTTCAAACAGTTGTCTGATCTTTCCATACTGTACCGCCAAAGCAGCATCTTGCATTTCTTGCTTTCTGGATAGTTTTTGTTCCTCAGCTATTTCCAGCGCCTGAAATACTTTACTAATACCTATTTCAAAATCTCCATGCCTGATTAGAAAGTTTCCACACCACAAGAGAATAGATGATTTAATTTCCTCATCTTCAACTTCTTCAACTATAGATAAGGCTTGTCCAATCAATCTAAGTGCTGCTTCTACATGACCGTGATTTTCCTCTCCAACTGCCATCTCATATATCTGTAAAGCCCTATGAGAATGAGCATCTCCGATCAGCTTTTGGACTTCTTTGATATCCTCAGTTTGATTGACTTTGGAATAAAGCTCTAGAGAATCTGTTAGGTGTTTAAGTGCTTCATCTAGGTCGCCTTGAATAGATAAAACTTCTCCAAGAAGCTTGAGAATAGTAGCATGAAGAACAACATCACTGGCTGAGTTAACTTGTTCCAAAGCTTGCCTTAAAAAATCTGTTCCCGCATCATAATTTCCCTGTTTTATTTGCAGCAGTCCCATATCTCTGAGAGCAAGCGCATACAACTTAGGGAGTTTAATTGTGCTGGCTAGTTCTAAAGCAGTATTGATTTTTGCTTCTGCCTTACAAAATTCATTTCTATCTATCAGTATTTCGGCGGTTAGTAGTAATACATTAGCTTGAGTCTCTTTGTTTCCAATTTTTAAAGATAATTGGTAGGATTCTTCAAGAAACTTTAAAGCTTCACCAATATTGTTTTGACGTTTATGAAAAATTCCTATCTCTTGAAGCGTCAGTGCTTCATGTGGTCGATTGCCATTATTTCTGTGCAGTTCTAGAGCTTGATTATAAAGCTCTAAAGCAAGCTCACGTTCGCCACACTCCGATCTAAACGTGGCTAAATTTTGTAAAAGCTGTGCCTTGATCCAAAGATTATCAATTTGGGGCAGTAGATTATTTAATTGTTCTAGAAGTTTCCTTGCTTCTTCTATTTCACCTTGTTTTAGCTTCAGCGATGCAGTATTGCTGAGGAAACTAATTTTAACCTCAAAGTTCTTGGATTGTACTTCGTCTGAAACTAAACCTGACAATAAATTATCCCAAGCGTCAATTTGACCAAGATCAACTTGCAAAGCAGCCATATTAGTTTGTATAGTAAACAGTAAATCTTTGTCTATTAATTTTTTGGCAAATTCATACGCCTTTTTATAATTTTTTAGTGCTTCTTCGGGTTCACCTAAATTTTTTCTAATCTCCGCTAATTGATTGAATGATATAGCTTTACCAAGATCGTTATCAGTATATTCATCAATTTGAATAACTTGTAAACAGAGTTCAAGAGCCTTTTGATAGTTCCCTTGTTGATTATGCAAACCAGCTAAATCATGAAGTATAGAAGCTTTAGTAATTTTATGAAGTACAAAATCTTTTTGCGTTTCGCATTGCTGAGAGCATAAATCTAATGCCTCTTGATAATTATGTAAAGCTTCTTCTACTTCACCAATATGTTGCTGCGCTTTTGCCAGATTGTACAGAAGATTAGGAGATACAATATGGACTCCCAAATCACCATAAGCTCTGTAATAGACAAACTTGCATAGCGTCGCTACCTCTCTATACCTTTTTTGCTTATTCAGACGCGTCACTAAAAACCAGTTTGCTGTGATTAATACATCTGGTCTTAAGCCTGCAGTTGCAAGTCGGTACAATTCAAATAACCTATCCGTTGGTAAATCTTGCTCTAAAAAAGGATCGTAGAGAGAAGATTCTAATAATTCTTTTTTTGTCTCTAGAGCGTTTTGCAAACCTTTAGCGAACCATATCTGATGCAAATGTTCCACCGCAGTTTTGTATAACTCGATCGAGTCTTCAGGAAAATCAAGAAGTGGTTCTAAAATTCGCGGAACATAGTACAAAGTCTCTTCTTTACTGTGTATGCGCTCAAGTAAACCGAGTGCAACAGAGCGGGAGATATAACTATCTACCTCAAAAGTTTCTGGGCAAATATTTTTTATAGCAGAAGCAGGTACTGGTAACTGATAAACTAAGCAAAAACCAAGCATTCGTCGCAATTTAGTTTGTTGTCGCTTCAGTAATTCCTCTGCCAAAATACTTTCACGGAACTCTTTGCTGGTTTTCTCTACTTCCTCCAGAATTTGTTTTTGATTAAGATGCTGTACTTGTAAAACTTTGTTCAACCATTCCAACAGGCGAGGATTACCAGCCGAACTTTTCAAAGCTTTGAGTCGTAGCTCTAGATCGACTTCAGAACCAGGTGCAAAAGATATTAGACGATTACATTTCTTCTGTAAATCGGCACCTGATAGTGCAGCTAATTGCTCTCGATATAATCGTTGATTTAGCTCGGGAAGCGGAAAATCATATCTAGATGTGATGATTACTCGGTGAAGACGAGATTGAGTTATCGCCTTCAATAAAGGCATCAGGACTGGGACAGTATCAGGCTTGAGAACAGCAATACCGTCCGTTCTCAATTCTAAGTTTGCTTCAAAATCATCTAGAACAAAGATTAGACTTTGCCCTCGTTCATTTAGCCCTTCTCGTAAGAATTTAGTTAACTTTTGCGTCAGCGGGAGTTTGCCTTGTAGAATTTCTTGCCCAGTTTCCGATAGACATTGTTCTGCAAGCTGCCTTAGCAGTTTGTCCTCATCTAATTGTCGGTAGATAAATATTGTGTGGTAGCCCTGTAAACGTTCTAAAAGCCTCGCTGCGATCGTGCTTTTCCCAACTCCACCTAAACCATGCAAAATCACACCTAGCTTATCTGCTGCTCGTAATGCTCTCAAGCTACGTTGCAGTATTCTGCGTCGTCCCACAAATTCCTGCTGTGTAGCCACTCGAACAATTCCTTGCGAATCTAGAAACTGTTCATAAATTGGTTCTTCTGGCAACCATACCCCATCGCCCAATGGTTCAACCAATGCTTTTGGGCACTTACCCCTAACATACAGCCTCACTAGATGCCAGTCCTCTACCTTAGCCTCTCGCAAATGCTTATAAGTATTGGCAAGTGCCTCTGCAAGTTGGTATCCAGCAGCAAGTTTGCTATAGAGATATGCTGCGGCTTGTGTTGCGACTACATCTGCGATCGGTCTTCCCCAACTTAAAACGGCTCTACATCCCTCCTCGATCAATGATTCCGCCAAAGAGGATACTGCACCATTACTCGGTGCTTCACCTGTTCGGCAACCTGATAAAAACACTAACTGGGGCATACGAAATCGCAAAGCAGTAGCAATTTCCGAGGCATATGCAATATGGCGTTCTCCAGTTTCTGTTTCTGTTAAAAAAAACGGTTTTTCATCTTCAATAGATGAATGTCCTGTCAAATGAAACACATCGAATGGTTCGCGATAACGCCCCCAGAGCTTGCTCAATTCTGTAATGCACCCACTTTCCTCAACTCGTAAATCGAGAGGAATATCTCTGGTTTCCGTCAAAATTTGGGCTTCTTCCTGTTCAAAATCTAGTGATGGTTCTACATTGTCTGGCGACGTTGCCATGAATAAGAGCCGTAGAGGACCTTGCTGAATATCGTGCGAATCCTGGACAGGACGATCGACCCAACGTATTGGCACAATCACTGGATTTACACGTTCTACAATAAATTGCGCTCCATCATGTAAAGTCTCCCAGGGCAAATGTCCTAATCGTTCACGCACATCTAGTGCTAAAACTAACCCTTCATCTGTACAGTCATTAATTGCTCGACTCAACCACCTACCAGTACCATCTAACCAGCAGAAGAGTTGATGTCCCATACCTTTCAAATCAGGCAGCGACATATAATAGCTGCCTTTTGCTTTCTGGATCAAGTTGTCGATCGATGATACATCAAGCCGTTGGGTTTCGTACCTTGCGGGATCTCCAAAGGCGTAACGCAGTTCTACAAACTGCTTTTCAAGCGCTACTAACTTGATGTAAAGCGTTTGCACACTAACTCTCCAGTTCTTCTAGTACGGCACGAATATCTTCAATCGTGGCATTCTCTAAAACCACTCGAACATCTCCAGCCACAAGCACTACATCAAATTTCTTCTTAGATTTCTTATATTCCTGATACCACTTCCGAATTTGTTCAGCAACTGCGACTGTACCGCCTACGATCCCTATAACAGTACCTATCACTGCCAATGTGCCTTCCTTCGTAGGGATAGAACCTTTTGCTACTTCCCAATTCCCCTGCAAACCCGTGGTTTCAAAGAGCTGTGCAGCCGCAAGATCAACATCTTCACCTTCAAGAGACAGCTTTACTTCTGGCATATATCAACCGAGTAAATATGAATACCAGTATACTCTAACAGAAGTAGAGGAAATTGTGCAATGGATAAACTAATAGAGTATCCCCAATTAATCAAACGTATTTTGACCGAGTATGTAGAATTGTGCCGCCATCCTCAACCAGGCATCGACACATTCTTGATTACCGACGAACAAAACGGTCATTACATCTGGATGAATCTTGGCTGGGAAAAGGGCGATCGTATTACCGGTATCACTGTTTACGTTCGGATTCGCGATGGTAAATTCTGGATCGAGGAAGACTGGACAGAAGATGGGATTGCAACGGATTTGGTGCGTGCAGGAGTTCCCAAGGAAGATATTGTATTGGCATTTCACGAGCCTGGAATGCGACAGTACACAGATTTTGCAGTAGTTTCCTAGTAATTTATCAAACTTTAAATTGCTGTTGACCCACTCGTTTGATATAATGTTGTTACTAGATTGTAGAATAGCAATCAAAAAAAAGGGATAATTATGACCGTCGAACAAGCCATTTTGGAAAATGTAAAGGTCTTATCGCCCGACCAACAACAAGAAGTCTTAGCTTTCATCAAATTCTTGCAGTCCGATAAATGGGAAGATATCTATAAAGGACGCTTCAAAGAACTGCAACAAAAAATTCGTCAAAACACTGATATCGATCCAGATGATGACCCCATCGAAACAGTCCTCGAAGGGCTTCAGCAAGGCTTTCATGAAGCAATTACCGGACAAACTTTCCCTTTGTCTCAACTGTGGGACGGAATCGATGACAACTGATCCACAATCGATCCAAATTGAAGTCACCCCCCGATTTCAACGAGACCTGCGAACTTTAGCCAAACGCTATCGCAACATTCGCAACGACATTCAGCCTGTAATCGAACAACTTCAAGCGGGGTAACTTCCGGGCGCTCGCATTCCGGGAATGGAGTACGAAATTTTCAAAGTCAGAATTAAGAACAGCGACATTCAAAAAGGCAAAAGCGCGGGCTACCGTGGTATTTATTACCTCAAAACTAGCGAGTCGATCGTTTTGGTGACTATCTATTCTAAATCAGACCTATCAGACATCGCCGCCGATACAGTTCGAGAAATTCTAGCCCAATATGAGCAACAATTTCCCGAATCCGAAGAATTATGAATCAAGAATTTTTGAACTCGATCGAGTCCAAGTATCTACTTGAAAAACTCATCTACCGCTAAGTTGAATTTCACGCACCTTGAGGGGCTAGAAACAGGTTATAGCGTTGAGTTATTCGATTTGTTGGGGAACACTGTAGCAGTTGCGAGGCTACCTGGAAGTTATTTGCGATCGCCCACAAGTGTAGACATACCTACAGTCATGATATTGCCCGAAGGCGATCGCCCCTAAAATATTTACAAAACTAAATTTGGTATGCGATCTATATCTAGCTGTTAAAATAGATAAACCTGAGCGTTAAAATCGCCAATGTATGACAGCAAAAATACACCTCAGCAACTTGGGTAATTCCTTGGCTTTGCCAATACCGGACTAGGGCGATCGCATCGGGTTTGAGGGGTGATGATGCGCTGACGGTTGCATTTGAAGAAAATGCTCGCGATGTCGCTCGGATTGGTGGCAGCTAGGGTTATGGGGTAGAATCCTACTCATGTAGCAAGGGGCTTAAAGCCCCTTGTCCGAGTTCCTACACACTATGCAATGGAATATCTAACTTTTAGAGAAGCCGATCGAGAGGACATACAGGCGATAATCAATATTCACAATTCTAATGCGCGCGGTCAAAATACGTCGATCGAGCGCGGCTTTTTGCTAACAAAAATTACTGAAGATGAGATTGTCAAAAGCTTAAATAATTCATGCAGATATTTGGTGGCCGCTAAAACCGATGGGGAAATTCTAGGATTTGTGGCTATATCACAACCCAAAATCTCTGAGGAAATGTTGGATAAAATTATCTGGAAAGATGAGGCTTTTAAGAAAAGAGTCACAAGCGACCGGCATTTTTATCTCGAAAGAGTAGCAACAAAGGTAGATTGGATGGGTAGAGGTGTTGCTCGATTTATGTATAAAGAAATTTATCAACTTTTTCCAAATTCATTTATTTCGCTGTTTATTGTTACCCAGCCAATAGCTAATACTCGTTCCCTAATGTTTCACCACAAACAGGAATTTGAACAAATAGGAACTTTGCAAGTTGACCTATTTCTCGATTTAGAAAATTATGAATGTATTGTGATGTTTAAAGAAACTTGAATTTATCATGAGTGAGTCTCCAAGCAGAAGCAGACCTCAATCCAGCCTAACAGGAATTACCAGAAGCGAGGGAACTGTTATCTCCGCGAATTGCCATCTCAAATAAGCTCGATCTAACTCCCTTGGCGGCTGCGATACTTCCCATCCTCGCAGTAAAAATATTTTGCCCAAACAAAAAGCGCCCCTATTACTAGGAGCGCTTTTTGTTAATCGATAGCTAAAACTTAGCC
>NZ_JAUBQU010000323.1:0-1012 GCF_036701435.1 Microcoleus sp. Pol12A5 | reverse complement strand
ATGAATTACGCACTTGATTTACCTAAATACTTCATCTTATCATGTTTTAGGTTGAAATTAAGATGCGTTTACCCTGGTTGCTACAGATATTAGTCGTTCAGATGCTCGTTATATTCGAGATGTATAATTAGCTTTTCTGATGCAAAAAATGGTGGATAAAGGGTTAATTGTTACTTTGGTTTTAGATAGTTGTCATTCTGGTGGCGCAGCCCGTAATGATCAGGATAAAGGAGTGCGGGGTGTGGATATAATTGATATGACTCCTCGCCCTACCGATAGTTTAGTTGCATCAATGGAGGAGTTAATTCAAAACTGGAAAACCTACAATAAAAAGTCAAACCTAGATCAGGGAAACGCTCGTAGTATTAATAGTAAAAGTAAGCTCCTGGAACCGAAGGGTTATGTTTTAGTCGCTGCTTGTCAAGAGAATGAATACGCTTATGAAAGAGTATTTGAAGGCACTGAACAGAATGGAGCGTTAACCTATTGGTTGTTGAAATCGCTCAAAGAATTGGGAACAGAAACTTCAGCAAAGGTTTTTCATAATCGAATTTTAGCGAAAATTAATGTGGCTGAACGACGACAAACCCCCATGTTGCAGGGAGAGGGCGATCGCAGCTTTTTTGACAATACTATTAAAACCTTAGAACTCACTGGATTTGTTCGACAAGTTGATGCGAAAAAGAATGTAGTTGAGTTATCCGTTGGTCAAGCTCATGGCATTAGAAAAGAGTCAGAACTTGCCCTTTATTCATTAAAAACAGCAGATTTAACTAAAACAGAACAACGAATTGCATTAGTCAAAATTACTAAACTGGGTGGAGTAAAATCTTGGGCAACTATTACCCAATTTTTAGATAATCATACCCTTACCCTTGAAGATATTGAAGTCGGTGCGCCTACACTGTTGCTTTAGGAATGAAAATTTAATAACTTTAGCGTCTGCTAAATAGTCGGAACGGCACGATAATTCCATTTTGGTAGATATTCATCAAAAATAATTTTCATTGTT
>NZ_JAUBQU010000189.1:0-7673 GCF_036701435.1 Microcoleus sp. Pol12A5 | reverse complement strand
GGCAATATCGAAGATTTTTATCCCCTCTCCCCAGCGCAGCAGGGCATTCTCTTTCATTCCCTTTACCAGCCAGAATCGGGCGTATATTTCGGGCAACTGCTGTGCGTCTTGCGCGGTAATCTCAATGTTTCTGCGTTTAGAAATAGTTGGCAAAAAGTTGTATACAGGCATCCCATTTTGCGGACTTGTTTCGTGTGGGAAAAATTGAAAGAACCCGTGCAAGCGGTACGTAAGCAGGCTGCATTATCTTGGCAGCAGATGGACTGGCGATCGCTATCTGCATCCGCACAACAACAGCAGCTAGAAACGTTCCTAAAAGCCGATCGAGAGCAGGGCTTTGACTTGACATCAGCTCCCTTGATTCGCATTGCACTGGCGCAGTTAGAAACAGATACTTTTCAGTTTATTTTGAGCCACCACCACTTAGTTTTAGATGGGTGGTCGCTGGCGATCGTTCTTGATGAAGTTTTTGCATTTTATCAAGCCTTCTCCCAGGGGGAGGAATTGCACCTCAAACGCCCTCGTCCTTATCGAGATTACATCGCGTGGCTGCACCAGCAAGATTTATCTGCGGCTGAGTCATTTTGGCGGCAAACTCTCAAAGGTTTGGCAGCCCCAACTGCGATCGCCCGGGGCAATATTGTCGCGGGAAACCGTTTAGAAAGTAGTGGCGAACAGCAGGTGATATTTTCTGCAACAGCCACCGCCGCACTGCAATCCTTAGCGCGGCAGCATCAGCTAACATTAAATACCCTCGTACAGGCAGCTTGGGCGCTACTTTTGAGCCGATACAGCGGCGAGGAAGATGTGGTTTTTGGTACGGTTGTCTCCGGGCGGCCACCAGAGTTAATGGGTGCTGAATCGGTAGTGGGGCTGTTCGTAAATCCTCTGCCAGTGCGCGTAAAAATTGACCCACAGGATTCTATTTTATCCTGCTTGAAAGAACTCCAAGCGCAACAAGCTGAGGCGCGGCAGTATGAGTACAGCCCCCTCGTTGAGGTGCAGGGGTGGAGTGAAGTTCCTCGGAGTTTACCTCTATTTGAGAGTTTGGTCGTTTTTGAAAATTATCCTTCGGATGCTTCTTTGCAAGACAAGATTCAAAACTTAAAAGTAGAGAATATTCGCTCCTTGGAAACAACGAATTATCCTCTAACGGTGATGGCGATGCCCGGTGCCGAATTGACGCTGAAAATTATTTTCGATCGCAGCCGCTTTGAGGACAGCGCGATTGTGCGGATGCTCGGACACCTGCAAACTTTACTGGAAGGAATGACTGCCAATCCTCACCAAAAACTATCGAATTTATGCTTATTGAGCGTTGCTGAACAACAACAATTACTTGTCCAGTGGAACGACACCCAAGCGGATTACCCCAAAAATTCCTCAATTCACGAATTATTTGCAGCGCAAACAGAGCGAACCCCAGATGCAGTGGCTGCAATTTGCGAAAATGAACAATTGACTTACCGCGAATTGAATGCCAAAGCCAACCAAATCGCGCATTACCTGCAATCTCTAGGTGTAAAACCCGAAGTTTTGGTGGGAATTTGCTTAGAGCGATCGCTGTCGATGCTGGTGGCCATTTTGGGCATTTTAAAAGTTGGTGCCGCTTACGTTCCTCTCGATCCTGCTTATCCCCAAGAACGCCGCTCCTTCATGCTAGCCGACGCAAAAGTTCCGGTGCTTTTGACTCAAAAAAACCTCCTAGAAACCCTCCCCGAACACAGCGCTAAAGTCGTCTGTATCGACGCCGAATGGAAAGAAATTTCCCGCGAGAGCGATCGCAACCCCGCTGTTAAAGTAGAAGCTGAAAACCTCGCTTACGTCCTCTACACTTCTGGCTCCACAGGCACTCCCAAAGGGGTACTCGGCACCCACCGAGGCACAGTCAATCGCTGTTTTTGGAACCCCTACCCTTTTATCGAACAAGATATTTGCTGTCAAAAAACATCCTTAAATTTTGTCGATTCGGTTTGGGAAATTTTTGCTCCTTTGCTGCATGGGTTGCCGACTGTCATTATTCCCGATCGAGCCGTCAAAGATATTAACCAATTCCTTCAAACCTTATCAAAGCAAAATGTAACGCGACTGGTGCTAGTTCCTTCTTTGTTGCGCGCTATCTTAGATTCCTTCCCTGATTTAGACAGGCGTTTGCCTCAATTAAAATATTGGATTTGCAGCGGAGAAACTCTGCCGGTGGAAATTTGCCAGCAATTTCGAGAGCAGATGGCCCAGCGGGTATTAATCAACCTTTATGGCTCTTCTGAAGTAGCAGCAGACGTGACGTGGTACGATGCAACTAACTGTATCGAGAAAGTTCCAATTGGCCGCCCGATCGCCAACACGCAAATTTACCTGCTCGATCGCAATTTGCAACCCGTTCCCATAGGAATTCCCGGCGAGATTTACGTCGGCGGCGAGGGATTGGTAAAAGGCTACTTAAACCGCCCCGAATTAACCTCTGAGAAATTCATTCCTAACCCGTTTGGGCAAGAAGAATTAGATTTTAGCGGGAATTATCCTCAAAAAGTTTTGTTCAAAACAGGCGATATCGGTTGTTACCTGCCGGATGGTAATATAGAATTTCTGGGTCGTGGCGATTGCCAAGTAAAAATTCGCGGTTTCCGGATCGAACTAGGAGAAATAGAGGCAGCACTTTCTCAACATTCTTCTGTATCCACCGCTGCTGTTTTGCTTCAGGAAAATACACCGGGCAGTCAACGCCTAGTCGCTTACTTAGTTGCTAACTCAGGGTTCAGAAATCAGTCAGAACTTATTTCCGAACTGCGTTCATTCTTGAAGCACAAACTGCCCGATTACATGATGCCTTCAGCTTTTGTGCTATTAGATGCGCTGCCGCTAACGCCCAACGGAAAAATTGACCGCCTCGCCTTATCTCAAAGGTGCGATCGCGTTTCTGATGAAACAGCCTTCACTGAGCCACAAACGCCCACAGAGGAAAAAATTGCTGAGATTTGGACGGCTCTTTTAGGGCTAGAAAAAGTAGGAACCAACCAAAACTTTTTTGACCTCGGCGGTCACTCTCTGATGGCAACGCAGTTAATATCGCGAGTGCGATCGTGCTTTGGAGTAGAGTTAGCGCTGTGCGATTTTTTTGCCGCTCCCACTATTCAGAACTTAGCTGAACTAATCGAGGAAGAAATTCTGGCAAACGCCGATTCTAACCAGATAGATGAATTGCTAGACATCTTAGAAAAAGTGGATGGAGAGTCAGCACAAACTGTGATGGCGTCTGAGCAAATAGCGCGTTTGTAAAAAAGCATAAAAAGCCCTATCTCCATAAAGCTTTGCTTGGGATAGGAATAAAAAAGCCATTAAAAAGGAGGGATTAGGGATGAGTAAACTAACAGTAAAGACCAAAGATTATCAAGATGTAATGGAGTCCGTAAAAGCCTCTGTTGCCCCACTTGAAGAAAAGTTGATGGAGCTATTCAGTGCCTCAGAAAAGTCATTTTTGGCAGAAGAAGCAATGGAGGAGCGAATTTCTGCCCTAGTTGAAGATTTTTTGTACGCAAAAACCGCTAGTACAGATATTGACTTAGAGTTAATTATTCAGGAGTTTACGGAAAACAAAATTCCCGCCCTTCCGGCAGATGTTGGAAATTATATCGATGATTTGGCCCAAACCCTCGTTGCCCATTCCATTCACACATCTTCCCCGCGATATATCGGTCACATGACGAGCGCACTTCCCTATTTTGTGCGCCCGATCGCGAAGCTGTTAATCGCGATGAATCAAAATTTAGTCAAGATGGAAACTGCCAAAGTTTTAAGCCCCTGCGAGCGCCAGACTTTGGCAATGATGCACCGATTAATTTACGATTTTTCTGAAGATTTTTATAACCAGCACATTCAAAAAAGCGATAGCACGCTCGGTATCGTGGTAACGGGCGGCACCCTAGCTAATATCACAGCCCTGTGGTGCGCTCGCAACGCTTCTTTAGGGCCAAAAAATAACTTTAGTGGCATTGAAAAAGAAGGCTTGTACGCAGCTTTAGAGTTTTACGGCTACAAGGGAATGGTGATAATCGGCTCCAGTTTGATGCACTATTCTTTTGAAAAGGCTGCCGGTTTATTAGGCATTGGCGATCGCAATCTCCTAAAAGTCCCCACCGATTCCAATCACCGCATGGATTTGGCAGCGCTGCGCCAAACTGTAGCCGAATGCCGCGATCGCAATCTGCACATTTTGGCAATTATCGGTATTGCAGGCAGCACCGATTCGGGAAGTATCGATCCGCTTCCAGAAATAGCAGCGATCGCGCAAGAAGCAAACGCTCACTTTCACGTCGATGCCGCTTGGGGCGGCCCCGTGCTTTTTTCCGAACGTCACCGGCACAAATTCGCAGGCATTCAACTAGCAGATTCCGTCACCATAGATGGACACAAACAAATGTATTTGCCAATGGGAATCGGTCTGGTTTTATTCCGCAATCCCCAAACCGCCAAAGTTATTGAAAAAAACGCGCCCTACACGGTGCGAAAAGACTCCATCGATCTAGGCAAGCGCTCTCTCGAAGGCTCTCGACCAGGTGCGAGTTTGTTCTTGCAAGCCGCCTTGAATATCATCGGCCATCAAGGCTATGAGTTTTTGATAGATGCAGGCATCCATAAAACGCAGCACTTGGCCAATTTAATTCGGGAAAATCCAGCATTTGAATTGATCCTAGAACCCGAAATTAATCTTCTTTTATACCGCTACATTCCAGAAACCTTCAGGGAAAAAGCAGCCAAAAAACAACTAACCGAAGCAGACAACTACTTCATTAATGAATTTAACGAGCGCCTTCAAGAGGCCCAGCGGCAAGCCGGCGACACCTTCGTATCGCGAACAACCGTGCAAAACACCTGTTACGGCAAAACCATTCCCATTGTTGCTTTTCGAGTCGTTCTTGCCAACCCCCTCACCACTGAAGCAGATATCAGTTTTGTTTTAAACGACCAGCTCAAAATAGCAGCAAAGCTTTCCTTAACTATCGCAAACAGCGACCACTGCGACGAGGTGAATTATGCTGTCTACTAATCGTTCAGAACGACTGAAAAACCTCTCGCCCCAGCAGCGAGCGCTCCTCCTCAAAGCATTGGGCAAAGAGGCAGTACAGGCCGAGCAATCTAAGCGCATTCCCAGGCGATCGCAGCAAAATTATGCTCCCCTTTCTTTTGCCCAGCAACGGCTGTGGTTTCTCGATCGATTGTCTCCCGAAAACCCTGCCTACAACCTTCCTGCTGCTGTGCGTTTGCAAGGGCAATTGAATGTGTCAGCACTGCAACAAACACTCAATGAAATTGTCAGGCGTCACGAAGTTTTACGGACTGCTTTTGCAGAAGTGGACGGGCAACCTGTTCAACTGATTTCTCCTTCCTTGGATTTCGCTTTGTCGGTGGTAAACTTGCGACATTTACCAGAAACTGAGCAGCAAGCTGAAATTGAGCAGCGTACTCTTGAAGAAGCCCAACGCCCTTTTGATTTAACGCGAGATCCCTTACTGCGGGGCACTCTGCTGCAACTTAGTCCGGCAGAATATGTGTTGCTGCTGACGATACACCACATTATTTCTGATGGTTGGTCTATGGGGGTATTGGTGCGAGAAGTAGCCGCACTTTATGAAGCTTTTTCCACTGACAAACCCTCTGGGCTGCCCGAACTTCCCGTACAGTATGCCGACTTCGCCAGTTGGCAGCGGCAGCATTTCCAGGGAGAGAAATTAGAAAAACAGCTCGCTTATTGGAAACAGAAATTGGGAGGCAGTTTAGCTGTGCTGTCAACTGATAGGCAGCGCTCTCCCGTGCAAAATTTCCGAGGATCGCAGCAATCTTTTCTGATTTCTGCTTCTTTAACAGAAAGGCTGAAAACGATCTGTCAGCAACAAGATGTCACCCTATTTATGACGTTGTTTGCAGCATTTCAATGCTTGCTATCCTGCCACATAAAGCAGGACAACCTCGCTATTGGCTCTCCTATTGCCAACCGCAACCTCCTTGAATTAGAGGAACTAATTGGATTTTTTGTCAATACTTTAGTGCTGCGAATTGACACGGCAGGTAATCCAACTTTCCGCGAACTACTCGATCGAACACGCGAGGTAGCTTTAGGAGCTTACGCTCACCCGGATGTTCCTTTTGAAAAGCTCGTGGAGGAATTGCAGCCGGAGCGAAATCTCAGCTATAACCCGCTGTTTCAAGTGTGGTTTGTACTCCAGAATGCGCCCATGCCACCCCTGGAGTTAGCTGGTTTGACCTTGAGCATTCTGGAATTCGATACTGGTATGTCGAGACACGACTTAAGCCTCACTCTCTGGGAGGTTTCAGAAGGAATCCAAGGCTTATTTGAGTACAAAACCGACTTATTTGAGGCTACGACTATTGCCCGAATGGTGAGAGGTTTCCAAACCCTCCTCAACCAGGTAGTCATCCAGCCAGATATCAAGATCGACGACTTGGCCGAAATTCTTGCCGAAGCAGAAAGGCCGCACCAAATCGAGCAGCAAAAACAAATTCATCTTTCGGGAATTCAAAAATTAAAAATGGCTAAACGCAAAGTTATGAAGAGTTGAAAATGATGGCTCGTATCAATTCCGGTTGCATTGGAATGATTAAACCGCAGAGAACGCAGAGAACGCAGAGGAAGAGAACAGAGAGATGAATAGTTCCGATGCTAACGGATTTGATATCAATCTCTCAGGTTTTTTCGGGAAAAAGAGATAAATTTTTCACCAAAGCAAAAATTATGACAAATACAGCAACAAAGAATCTCAATTCCCAAAAGTTAGGATCAGTTAGGCGCAAAGCCGTCAGCCTATCCTCAGAGAAATTAGTCAAAACCGCCTACCTCCAGCCCGAAAACTTTCTACCTCTAGTGGTTCAGCCAACAGTAGAAAAATTAAATCTCGCGGGTTGGGCACAGAACAATTGCTCATCAATAGAAACGCAGTTATGGAAGCACGGAGGAATACTTTTTCGAGGCTTTGAAGTCGGCGGGGTGAATGGTTTCGAGCAGTTTATTCAAACTCTTGCTGGCGACTTGTTGGAATATTCTTTTCGCTCAACTCCGCGTAGCCAAGTGAGCGGAAATATCTACACTTCTACCGAGTATCCGGCCGAGCAATTCATCCCGCTGCACAATGAAATGGCTTATTCTCGCAATTGGCCGCTGAAAATCGCTTTTTTCTGCGTCAAAAAAGCCGAACAGGGAGGAGAAACCCCGATCGCTAACAGCCGCAAAGTGTTTGAAAGCCTGGATTCAAAGATTAGAGAAAAGTTTGCCCAAAAAAAGGTTATGTACGTGCGAAATTACGGCGGAGGCGTAGATTTACCCTGGCAAAATGTCTTCAATACTGATAGCAAAATTGAGGTAGAAGAGTATTGCAAAAAAGCTGGAATAGAGTTACAATGGAAAAGTGACGATCGCTTGAGAACTCGCCAAATATGTCAAGCTGTCGCTCAGCATCCACAAACCCAGGAAATGGTGTGGTTTAATCAAGCTCACCTCTTCCACATTTCCAATCTCGAACCCGTCGTTCGCAAAGAGCTTTTAACTTCTTTTAAACAGGAAGATTTACCCCGCAATGCTTATTACGGCGATGGCTCGCCCATTGAAGATTTTATATTAGACGAAATTCGTCGCTGCTATCAGCAAGAAACAACTGTTTTTC
>NZ_JAUBQU010000188.1:0-7673 GCF_036701435.1 Microcoleus sp. Pol12A5 | reverse complement strand
TTAACCATAGACCCAGCTCAGGTTTGAGAGATTTTGTCCTATTATACTCTGCCTAGAGTGACAGAAGAGGAATATACTGGATTCCTACCCATTAGAGCTAAAAACCTCTATGTATATAGGTTTGAAGCAATTGAGGCTTCAGTTTTTGTCTAAGTCCCGTTAAACAACACTCTCAAAATATTCGCGGTAAATAGGTAGACACTGTAAAACGCCACTATGTAAAGGATGGTAAAGCATCCTCATGCCCTATAGTGGCTGCATTAGCCCTATTTATACCAGTTGCATGGCTACAATTATCTTAAAGTATCAACCTAAAATTTACTGTAAACTTTTTTTAGTAATCTAATTATTCAACTCGGATCGTGAAATTAGAACTTGCCTTAGCTCAATATACTGATGCTCTCACTAACCTAAAATTGGCAAAGTCTGAACCCTCAGAAATAGCCATTCTCCAAATTTTAGTTGCTCGCGATGCGATCGAAGAAGCACTCAGCGAGAAAACCCAGCTTTCTGTGGAAAGTTTGGCTAAACTACTCGAATTGGACAACTTCCTGAAACAACAAGCCGATGCGATCGCCAGAGGAGCAAAATTAGCAGAATGGCGAGCTACATTTCACCCCTCCCCAGAAGCTTGGTGGTGGTTTCTCGAACCCACCTCCGACGAGGAAGTTTCCCACTCAAATCGCTTAGATTGGTTGTTCAACGGGCTGACAATCGCGGGATTGACGGCGGTAGCGGCCTATATGACAACCTTCGTTCAACTCTTTTCCACGGGAGGAATCAGCTTCGCTGAGAGCTTTGGCCTGCTGGGACAAGGAGGGTTACTTCTGACGGTAATCCACACCTTGCAGAACACAGGACAAGAAAAGATTAAAAACCTGCTCAAAAAACTCAATATTTCTCCCCAGTTTCACAGTCAAGCAACCTTGGGAATTACCGCAATGTTATTGTTGGCTTCTGTGGGAGTCTATAACTCTTTGCCTCGGATTGGGGAATGGAACTATCGAGAAGGAAAAAATCTCTACGAAAAAGGTTTACTGGAAAAAGCTAAAGCAAAATACGAGCAAGCGGCCAAAATAGATCCCAATAATTCGGACATCAAAATGGCCTTGGGACAAGTCTACGAATCTTTGGGAGATATAGATTTAGCTAGCAAGGAATATAAAAAAGTTTTAGACCGAGGGGACTATCGCGCCTTTAATAATTTAGGTCGCGTTTATATTAGTAAAAACGATAGATTGACCGCTGAAAGTTTACTGCGGATGGGATTACAGCGGGTTAGAAAAGAAGATTTTCAACTCAACTATGAACTGCATCTAAACTTGGGCTGGATACTGCTCAAACAAAAACAGTATCAAGCGGCTGAAAAACAACTCCGACAAGCAGTTGCTATCGACGAAGCAATTGCAGGAAAAGAGCTCGGTGGAGGCATGGCTTATTGCTTGCTCGAAGATGTTATGGAAGAGAAAAAAGATATAAAAGAGCAATCCCGCTGGAGAAAAATGTGTTTGGCTTATGCTCGTCCCGAAACGCTCGATCAGTATAAATGGTTTATTGAAACTGAAAAACAAGATATCGCCGATCGCATAGATACGAAGGGGGTGGTGAATGGAGAATCTAAACCAAGTACACAGCCTTGATGAGTAATATAAAAGTAAAAAATAAAACCTAAACAGAATGTTCTTGTTACTTTTAGTTTCTCTACTTGGTTGGAAGTCCCCATTTTTTAGAGGAAATTCCCTTGTAAAATGCGCCAGCATTCTTTTTTCATCAAATTGAGTGCTGCGTGTGTGATGCACCCTAATTTTGCAGATTAACCGGCAAGCGGATCGTAAAAGTAGAACCAACACCCTCCTGACTTTTTACTGAAATATTGCCACCCATCATGAGGCAAAAACGCTGGCTGATTGCCAGTCCCAAACCAGTGCCACCGTACTTGCGGGTGGTGGAAGCGTCTGCTTGGGTAAAGGGTTGGAAAATGTGCTGCAATTGATCCGGAGTCATCCCAATTCCTGTATCTGTACAATTAACAACTAAAAATTCTTTACTAGCAATTGAATATTCTGAATTCGCCGCAGGTTCAGAAGTGTTTTCGGGCCTTGCTTCGCTGCTGCCGCCCGCAATTTTTTCTCGGCTGGCTGTGAGGGTAATTGTACCGTTTTGAGTGAATTTGGCGGCATTGCTGAGCAAATTTAATAAAATCTGCTGCAATTTCGTAATGTCACCGTGCATAGTGCCGATATTGCTAATTTGGTGCAAGTTTAGAGTGTTGCCGTTTTTCTCAATTAGCGGCACGGCGGTAGATGCGACATCTTCAATCAAGGCGGCGATGTCGAAGGTTTCTAAGTAAAGATCCATGCGGCCGGCTTCGATTTTAGAAATGTCGAGAATGTCGTTAATTAGCGATAGTAAGTGTCTGCCGGAAGAGCGGATTTTGTCTAAATCTGGGGTGAGTTCATCGTAACCCAATTCTGCGGTTTCTTCTTGGAGCATTTCGCTGTAGCCGATGATGGCATTCAGAGGTGTTCGCAGTTCGTGGCTCATGTTTGCTAAAAAGGCGCTTTTTGCGGTGGAAGCGGCTTCGGCTGCTTCTAGGGCGAGTTGCAAGGCGGATTCAAAGACTTTGCGATCGCTAATATCCTCGACGCTGCCTTCATAGTAGAGTACCTTGCCGTCGGCGTCGCACACTGCACGCGCGCTTTCGGAAATCCAAATTACACTGCCATCAACGCGGTAAACTTCTGACTCAAACCCCGAAATTTCTCCGAATTCTTCCATCACCCGCATAAACTTATCGCCCTGCTGAGGATTGACGTAAGCTTGCTGTCTGATGTTTGTGAGATTTGATGTTAATTCTTCGGGAGTGGCGTAGCCGTAGATGCGCGCTAAAGCTGGATTTACGCTCAAGAATTGGCCTTCGGGGGTTCTTTGAAAAATGCCTTCGACGGCATTTTCAAAGATGCTGCGATATTTTTGTTCTGCTTGACGCAAAGCGATTTGTGTACGATCGCGCTCGCTGGCTTCGATCGCCAATGATACCAAATCTGCCAGGGAAGCAGCAAAATTTTGTTCTTCTAATGTCCAGTTGCGAGTAGTTCCCACTTGTTCGATACAGATGACTCCCACTGTTTGTCCTCCCAGCCGCACCGGCGCATCTAAGGTTGATGTAGTACCCATTTGTGCAAAGTAAGATTCGGCAAATTCTCTGGTTCTAATATCTGAGAGAGCGTCCTCGGCTGCGATCGTCCGGTGTTCTTCCAAAGCTTGAAAATAAGCTGGATAGTCTGCTGCTGCGACTTCATTACCTTGGGAATGCTGCGGGTTGCTGCGGTGAAATTGGTCGATACATTGCAGTTTCGATCGGCTTTCATCGTACAACCAAGCACCGGCTCGTTCTACATCTAGGGTATGAGCGGCAGCTTCGGTGATTTGCCTCAAAGCTACTTGCAAATCGCCTCGATACAGCGCTTTATTTCTTGCCAATTCTACCAAAACCGTATTTTGTTTGAGCAATTGTTTTTGCCTTTGGCGTCGCGCCGATTCGGCTCGCTTCTGTTCGGTAATATCGCGGGCCACCACAATGACGGATTCTTGTGAAAGCGGTGAAATGCTGGCGGCAAAACAAACTTCGCGGTCGTCAATGGTTAAATCGTACTCAATGCTGACTGTTTGCTGAGTATCTAAAGCTGTTCGGATGTGTCTGAGAAAATTGTCTGATGTAGCTTGCGGAAATACCTCTCCGACTGTTTTGCCAACTAATTGTTCGATTGGTTTGTAGAGGAGAGAAAGATTTGTGGGCGCGATTTTTAAATAGCGACCGCTGGCGTCCAGAACTATAATTAATTCGTTCATAGCTGCAAACAAAGCTCGCAATTCTGCTTCTGCGGCTTTGAGTTCGGCCGTCCGCTCTGCTACTCGCTGTTCTAAACTAGAGTTGGTTTGTTCTAGGGTAAAAAAAGACGCTCGCAATTGTCGCGCCATTTGATTGAAAGACTGAGCTAGGAGACCGAGTTCTTTGACTCCTTGAACTTCGACTTCGCCGTCTAATTCTGCGGAGGTGAAGTCTGAGGATTCGGACATTTTTGTTAAAGCTTTGGAAGCCTGCAACAATCGGGTAATCGGTTTGACAACCCAGCGAGAGGTGAAAATTCCGAGTGCGATCGCCAGTACGAAGGCAAAAAAGCACAATAAGATAGTTGTGCGAGTGTTGGCGTTAATTTGCTCCATAAAGTCTGCTTCCGGGATTGCGACTACTATCAGCCAATCGAGGTCACGGCCGTCTTGCAGGGGAGCAACAGTAATGAATTGACGTTTGCCGTCTATATCGAAGGTAAACTGTCCTTTGCTGTCAATTTGTTCAAAACTACCAAATCGTTTTTGCAAGTATTTGGAGGCCGATCGAATTAGCAAATTTTTGCTCTGTGTCGCCAACAGCCGTTTTTGTCCGTCTTTGTCGGTGACAAAGGGCAGTTCGTCTGTGGAACTGGCAACTATTTCACCGCTGCGTTCGATCGCGAAAACTTGTCCCGACGGGCTAATTTTGATGCTTTTAAGAAAATCGCTGATTTGAGAAAGAGTCAGGTCAATTGCCAGTACCCCTTGCAGGCTGCCCGTTTGGCTGTAGATGGGCATCACCGGTGTAATGCCCAGCACTGGCGGTGCTGCGAAGACGTAGATGGGGGACCAAGTGGCTTTGCCTGACTGTTTGGCAGCTTGGTACCACGGTCTAGTACGGGGGTCGTAGGGGACGGTTTTGATTAGCTCAGTGCGATTTCCTTGGCTATCTAGGCGATAAATTTGGCGGTTTGGAGCGGTTGATTCGTCTCTAATGTATACTAAGTTTTCTGCTTCTCGCTTGAGCAAGAGGAATCTGCCCTGTTCGTCGCCGTAGTAGATGGTTGTAGTTCGATCGCTCAGCTTGGTCTGGTTCCACAAATAGCGCTCTAAGTTGGGGAGGTCTTCCGGGTCTAAGTTTCCAGAGGCGATCGCAGCACTATTCATTTGCAGGAACAGGTGAGAGACATCCCCAAAACTGCGGAAATTTTCTTTCGTCCTCGCTGCAACTTCCAAGCTTAACCTCGTAGCAAGGTCATTGACAGCTTTCTGGCCGTTGCGAAACGACAGCCATCCAGTCACGCCGACTGCTACGGAGATTTGCACCACCAGCGGTATCAACAAAACTAGGCTCAGTGACATCTTGGGCGAGCTTTTCATCAGACAACTGCTCAGATTTTTCAATAACATCAATATTCTGACACCTACCGAGTTTACGTATCGTTTGTCGTTTCAAAGATGCCCTAGATATAAGTTACAAATTTGTACAGCAAGAGTGAAGTGCGGTGGCCTGCAGCTCAAAACTTGGCTGAGGTTTCCACCGCTACCGTAAAAACTTGTAATATTAATGATGCCACTACTTGCCTGAATGTGGCGATCGCTCTAGGGACTCCCGGTCAAAAAGTCACACACCCTAAAAAAAAGCTACTTTAGGCCTGTGCTCCACACTCTGGCTGTCATCAGTCTTTGCCAATTATTCAATTTTTTAATCTAAACTTTTAAATCTAAAAGGTCTCACTTTCTCCGGGTAGGGATTGTCTTCCTTACCCCTAGTTAATAAAAAATTGATTTTATTTTTTTCTACCGTGCCAGGACAAATGTAAATTCTGTGACAATCGGCTGTTAAAAAATTTGCTATTAATAAGATAAGCCGCCAAAATCCCTTAGCGTAGCGGGGCGTAAGCCATCGAGTACCAAGAGGATAATTGAAGCATCTGCATTCCATCAAAAGCAGCAAAATAAAGCGTTTTTGGCTTTTTTGGATGCTCAATATTTTGGCAAAATAATACTTCTGGAGGATGACATGAACTATACATTTGAAATCCTGGGCGTATCTCCAACTTTAACATTTTTTAACCAGCAGCAGGAATTGCTGAAACAACAGCAGCCGTCGGGTGTAGAATACTTGGGAAACTGGAAGTGTACTCTCGATGCGTTTGTGGCATCCGTGGAGACAGTTTCTCCTTACCGGGGCTGGGATGTCGATCGAGTTGTAGACACCGTGATTAGCTTCTGGATGAACAACTCCGATAGCGTCCAGTATTGGAGGCACAGGCTGGAGGATGCCGGCAGCGAAAACTTGTTAGTAGCCAGAGTAGGCGATATCAAGTCTTTGCAAGCTGCATTTGAATCGCTGCTGGGCGAATAGGAAAATCGCCAATTGCGAAAAAGTCGATCGACTTTTTCGCAAAAATCAACTCAACTGTCTATTCGCAATGCTCAATTTCCCTGATTCGCTGCACGGAAGTCGCAGATATACAATATCTGTTTCTTCCATCTTCTACCTTCCATCTGCCTGATGCCTTCAACATCTGATTAATGACTAATGACTTCGCAATTGGCAATTCCCAAATATTATGTCTCGTTCCAAAGCCCTGCAATCTTATATTTTTCTCCGCTTGCTCCTCGCACCGCTAATGTTGTGGACAATTACCACAGCAGTATTTTTATTGTTGCGGGCCACTCCTGGTGACCCCATAGATGCCATTCTCGGCTCACGAGCTCCCGCAGCCGCCAAAGAAGCAATGCGAACCCAACTCGGCCTCGACGCACCCCTGTGGCAGCAATATTTCAAATACATGAAAGACTTGTTGAGCTTCGACTTGGGAACCTCAATCACCACTCGCGGACAAACCGTGTGGCAAATTATCGGAGATTATTTCCCAGCTACAGTGGAATTAGCAGTTTGTAGCATGGCCATAGCTTTAATTGTCGGCATCAGTATCGGTTCCCTGGCAGCATCTCGCCCCAACACTATTTTCGATGCAGCAGGCCGTTTGTTTGGCATTATCACTTACTCGCTGCCCGCTTTTTGGGCCGGCATGGTTTTGCAATTAATTTTCGCAGTGCAGTTGGGATGGTTTCCCTTGGGAACTCGCTTTCCCGTCACATTCCCCGCCCCCGAAGGGTACACAGGACTATACACGATTGACAGTCTCCTCAGTGCTAACCCTGGTCAGTTTCTCACATCTTTGCATTATTTGGCACTTCCAAGTTTGACGTTGGGTATTCTTTTGAGCGGCATTTTCGAGCGCATTGTCAGGGTGAATCTCAAGCAAACTTTGCAAGCAGATTATGTCGAAGCAGCTAGAGCTAGAGGCATTCCCGAATTCCAGATTTTATGGGCTCACGCTCTGAAAAATGCACTAATTCCGGTGATTACTGTCTTAGGGTTGACTTTTGCTGCACTGTTGGGCGGTGCTATTTTAACAGAGGTTACTTTTTCTTGGCCGGGGTTGGCAAATCGCCTTTACGAAGCGATTAGCTTGCGGGATTATCCAACTGTTCAAGGTATTGTGGTGTTTTTTGCCGCAATTGTCGTAATTGCCAGCATTGTAATTGATATTTTGAATGCTTACGTTGACCCGCGAATTCGGTATTAAAGGAAGTTAGTTGTTATATGATGTCGGGTCAATTACCCGTAATAAAAAGGGTTGGTAGTGAGGATAAAAATCCTCACTACCAACCCTTTTTTTGTCGAGCGATCGCACATGATACAGCGTATCCGGCTCTTCCTTACTTACTGTTTCCAACTATTGGTTTCTGGGGGGGTAACAACCAGCCTGAAACCCATACTTTGTAAGGATTGAGCCAATCCGCTGCTCAAAAAAGATAGGCAG
>NZ_JAUBQU010000322.1:0-1020 GCF_036701435.1 Microcoleus sp. Pol12A5 | reverse complement strand
CTTTGATAATTTTCGAGAACGCGTATTAGCTTGCTTTTCTAATTAGATAAAAATATCACCGCAACTTCAGGAGAGCCATTTTTCAGCCGGGTTTGATATAAAATAGAATTGCTGTATCAATTAAGCTTCCGCTTGCATTTCTTCAATTTCAAACCAGCTAACTATCACTCCCGCTAGCGGAATCGCCAGGAATATACCTAAAAGTCCTGCTGACCTTGCTCCGACTAACAGTGCAAAAAATACCACTACCGGATTGAGGTTGAGAGAATTTTGCATGAGTCTCGGATGAATAAAGTTGTCTTGAATTTGCTGCAAAACAATGCAAGCTGCCAATACTTTTAAAGATAGCCATACACTTTGAGACAATACAATAAAACAAACTAAGCTAATCCCCAGAGTCGCTCCAATCCCCGGAACTAAATCAAACAATCCGATAATAAAAGCTAAAATCAAGGGAAATTTCACATCTAACAGCAGAAAAATTAAAAAACTTGCTGTTGTCAAAAATAACATTAACAGGATTTGTGCCTGAAAAAATCCTAAAAAGTTTTTCTCTATTGTTATACTTAAACGCCTGTGCAGGTGTCGGGGTATAAATTTGAGAACTAACAGCCACAGCCTCTCTCCATCAAGTAACATGAAAGAAGCCACTACCATAATTAATATTAAATTCAATAAATTTGTTAAAAATACTTGTAAAAAAGCAATACTCGATACAACTCCAGCCAAAGCTTGATTTCGCAGTTGTTCCTCAATAACTCGCAGGTTAACTTGCAGGTTTCTAGCCTGCAGGAAGGCTTCGACGCGCTCGGACAGAGGCGCCAGAGCATTCACAAATTCAGTCATGCTGTCAATTAATTGCTGTCCTTGAGATAAAAGAGTGACTCCTACGGTGACGGTGAGACCGCCAAAAACTAAAATGGTTAATAGGACAACGAAGGCTACAGCTAAACTTCGCGGTAAAAATCTCTGGAGAGTTCGCACCGGATAGTTGAGCAAAAAAGCCACGAGTGCAGCAAT
>NZ_JAUBQU010000187.1:0-7706 GCF_036701435.1 Microcoleus sp. Pol12A5 | reverse complement strand
GATTTAAAGCAGTCGTTAGATACTTTTCAACGATCGTTTTTCAAGACACAGAGGCTCAAACCCTTGCCGCACCAGCCCTACAGCCGAAAGATTTGACCCCCTCAAAAAAACACTTACCCATTCGCGGAAATTTCAGGAACCAGAAAGCGATTACACACTCACGACGGCTTCTAGTTCCGCTGCCTGTTTTTCGTTCATCTCGTCGAGTTTTTGCCAAACTTGCTGCATCAATTCATCCAATCCAAGTCTACTAACGGCAGAAATCAACAAAACAGGAGCGCCGCTCATTTCTTTAAGTCGGCTAATTAAATTACCGATTTCTTCGCTTTCGAGGTCGATCGCATCTACTTTATTAAAAGCCAAAATCTGCGGTTTATCGGCTAAACCACGCCTGTAAGCCTTCAATTCTTCCTGAATTGTGACGTAATTGGCGATCGGATCTTCATCAGTAATATCGATCAGATGCAGCAGCAACCGAGTTCGTTCGATGTGCCGCAAAAACTCGTAACCCAAGCCAGCACCTTCGTGAGCTCCCTCAATCAATCCCGGAATATCAGCAAAAACAGTACCGTCGCCGGTCGGTTTTCTGACTACGCCCAAATTCGGGACTAAAGTTGTAAACGGATAATCTGCTATCTTGGGGCGAGCCGCAGATAAAGCTGAAATTAAGGTGGATTTGCCAGCATTCGGCATCCCCAGAATTCCAACTTCAGCTAATAGCTTCAATTCCAAACGCAAAAATTTGTGTTCTCCTTCTTTTCCCGGCATCGCATAATCGGGAGCCCGGTTGGAATTGGTCAGAAAACACTTGTTGCCCAAACCGCCTTTGCCGCCTTTGGCTACGCAAAAAGTCTGTCCGGGCGTCACCAAATCTGCCAATATGGCCTGAGTTTCCGCGTCGTAAACTACTGTACCGCAGGGAACTTCGATCGTGCGATCGTCCCCACCGGCACCGGTCATATTTTTCGGCGCGCCTCGCTTCCCGTCATCGGCTTTAAAAATCCGGTTGTACTGAAAATCTAGCAGCGTTTGCAGGCTTTCCACCGCCACCATATACACGGAACCGCCTTTGCCACCCGTCCCACCAGAGGGGCCACCCGCTGGTACATACTTTTCTCTGCGAAAAGCTACCATACCGTCGCCGCCTTTGCCGGCTGCGACTTGAATATCTGCTCGATCGATAAATTGCATAATTTAGTCAGTAGTCAATAGTCAGTGTCAATAGTCATTAGTTATTATTATACCAGATGCAAGTACCATATTCCCCTTTTCCTTTAGTCCGCGTCGGCGGATGACAGCCAACTTTAGTCGCGATTTACAGTTGCCGGAAAAATATAATTATACCAATTCTCAAAAGTAGTGCAGAGCGAGAGATTGTACGCGAGCATCTGTAGGGAAACGGCACTGCCGTGTCCGGCTTTTAAAGCTTTTAATAAGCTATATAATAATTTCAGAATTCTACCAAAATTTTTATTAAATTAGTATTATAAAAGCAGACTTTATATTTGCAGAAATCACGCACGCCAACAGAATAAACTGGGTTTTTATCAGGTGCGAAGAGCTGTAAAAATCTTTTTTTCTGCCAAAAAGCGGTTTCTAAATCATCGCAAATAATTTACTACGGAAAATTAGCAATTGCTAATTACAGAACTTCGCCAAATACGCATTTAACGTGCTAATTATAGCGGTAAGGTGCTTATGGGCGCATCCTACAGATAGAGGTTCTGCGCCCCGGAATGAATTACCAATTAGCAATTACCCATTCCTTTTAACAATAGGACGATACATCTTCCTTACATTCATCTGCCAAATAGCAGAGAGCTCGAAAGCGCATCCCGACTAACTGTTCGTAAAGCGGGTTAATCTGGCACATCGCCGGAATGTGGACGATTTTGTGACCAAATAACACGACATCTCGCTCAAACGGACACTGGGGTGGAATAATTTTACAGACAAAGTGTGCCAATTTTGGGTCGTGAATTTCCCAGCCGTCGAGCCAGTCTTTTACCGGTTGCAGGACATTTTTGTGGTGAGGTTTAGGTAGCCGAGATGAAAGGGGTGTTCCGACGACGGGGACGACATTGGCATCAAAGACTATTTGGCTGCTGGGCCCCTGCGGATCGCACTTGCTGTCTTCGATGGTGTGTCGCAGAGCTTCGATCGCCTCTACATTGTGCCCCAAAGCTGTGCAAAACTTAGAGATTACCTCGTCTTCGCTGAGCGAGTAGGTACCGTCTGCCAAAGCTACCATGACTGCTGTCCTTAAAAAATCCTCGCCTTTGGCGGTGTCTTCTCCTAACACAGCGGCTAATTCCTCTGGAGTAATAGGTTCAAAGCCCGCCTCAAAAGATACCGGGTGTAGTTCATCTTGAGTTAGATTTGCAATCATTTTTTGCTCGTCTTCGTCAAAGTTGCCATCTGCCCAAGCAATTGTCAGCAATCCCCGCAGCCAAGCAGTAATCTCTTCATTGGTGCAGGAAGATTTAGCGTTACTCATTAGCATTTCCACTTGGATGTACCAGTCAATTTGTTCGTTTACAGCCAGTTCAATATTCCCCTCCCAATAATTTTTATTGGTTTTTTGGCCGATTGATGATCTATTTGTGGAAGGTTGGTGCCCGAAGATTGCTCCAAACGCTTGTAGTGGATGTGTTAAAAGCATATTTGTTTTTCAGCAGCATCGCTGAGTAGCGAGCTAATCTATTGGCTAATCCTATTCCCTAAAAAGTCATCTATCGGGAGGAATAGGTTTGTTGAATTCATCTTAACTCTAGTTGCACCCATCGAGATGGCGATCGAATTCTAAGCAAGCCCGATTGCCATTAGCAACCCGATTTTTCGCAAGAAATAAAAGGTTGGCAAGCGTAGGATCAAATCAGGCACTGGGTTTGTCACCCAGGGGCGATCGAACTTCGCTCTCTTTACATTTTAATATATATTTTTGTAAATTTTTCTGTGCAGGATGCACAATATTAACAGCGACCCTGATTTAAGCTGTTGAAATAAAAATATTTGAGGAAAATGTTACTGCCGGTTAACAGTTTTGATTGCTGTGTCCGCCTAGAAATGACAAAATTTTTTAACTTCGGCGACACAAAATCCAGCGCAATTCCATTGGCGGCCGTGCGTTTGCCATCGGGAAGACATCTCGACCGGTGGCCCAACTGGGAAACCAAGGCGTCGGTGGCCAGGCTCCTTCCGGCAGGTGGTGGCGTTCGTACTCAAACACCAATTCGTCGGATATTTGGACTAAGGGCAACCCTTCCATTGCGGTGGCGAGTTCTTGGGGCGTAAATAAAGTAGACCAGGAGAGTTGGGCAACTTGTCGCACGAGGGCATCCGGCTGGTAGTCGCCGACAGTTAAAAACGTGCTGAACAGCAACAGACCTCCGGGACACAGGGAATCGCACATTTTAGCGAGGAAAAGCCGTACTTGATCGCTGTCTCGAAAATGTGAAATGACTTCGGCGGCAACTGCCAACTGGTAGCGGGCCGGTTTCATCCGCATTAAGGGGTCAAGCACATCGCCTTCTGTAACTGTGACGGGAAGGTTTTCGGCTGTTACTGCCGCTTTCAATTGTTCTGCAAAAGCTGGAGTTAGTTCGATCGCATCTACAGAATAGCCCAATCTCGCCAGGGGCAAGGTATTGCGGCCGGTACCAGCGCCCACGTCCAAAATCCGCACTCGATCGGGCGTACCCAATTTAGCAGCCGTTGCCATCAATTTTGCATCGGGATGAGAGCCGAAAAGCGGCGGTTCTCTGGTGTCTACCCAGCTTTTGTACTGTTCTCCAACTGTTGAGGTAGTCACAATCACTTTGCAAGCTAAACCGGTTTGCGGCGGCTGCACTGATTCGTATTGCAGAATCAACATTGATGCTGTGGAGGTGCGGTAGCCTTGTTCTAACTTCGTGGCTAAAAGCTTGCTGAGCTCGTCTCTGCGGTCTTCTGGCAGGGGTCTGTCGAGAGTGCTAAATAGCTTTTCTATCGAATTGAGATAGTGGCTTAGCATTCCCGGTATGCAGGGGAAAACTAATTCTCCGCGAGCGTTTATGCGAGTATTAATTTTGTAGAGGATAGCTTGCTGGAGAATGTCGGGATTTACTACCAGCGGTAGCTGTTCGGTCTGGTCGATCGTACTTTCGGCGCCCATAGATTCCGCGAAGAAGTCATTAGTTATTAGTCATTAGTCAGAGGGAAGGATGTTGAGAGCTGACTGTACAATTCAAGAGTATAAAAAAGCCGATTTTAGATTTATTTGGTTTGGTTGCTTAGTCTTTTTAGATTGTAGAAAATCCGATTTGAGAGCTTTATTTTGGATAAATCTCAAATCTCAAATCTCAAATCGACCAAGCCCAAAACCCGAGTAGGTTCCAAAATCGGAGTTAATATCAAGATAAGCTGTAGCGCATTTAAATTGTATGTTGCACGGCGAGGTGGAAAAAGCGTCAAATCCTCTCGCCTTCTCCCCTCTCTCCTTCCCCTTGTCAGCCATAACAGGCAATGTATATGGGTAGCAAATTAAAGCTGGGCTTAGTTGCTGCCGGTAAAAGTCACTAGAGGGAACTTTGACTGAGCTTCAGTCATCGGGCGCCGTCTGCCTTCTTCTTGCCAGTAGTTAATTACTTCTGTGGCTTGGTTGAGGATTTCGACGCGATCGTTGTCAGCAATCCAGTGTTTGGCTTCGAGTTCGTTTTTGAGGTCTTCCCAGGCATCTTTGCGAGGCCAGAAAAAGTAGGATGTCAGCGGGCTAGTTCCTTTGCCGACAACTTGGTCAACGGCGAGGGCAACATTCTCTTCTAGCCAGAGAACTTTTAAGATGAACTTGGACAAGCAAACCTCCAGGGTTCCGATCGAACTTGTTAAAAATTTCTACAATCGCTAAGCGTAGCACACTCTGTTCGATAATTGGTCATCGGCCATGAAAAGTTTTGTGGCGCGGCTGGTTTTAGCGCCACTCAGGGGCTGGGAACAGATAAAATTTGGGTTCTCACCCGCCCTAGGTACAAGGATAGTTAAGTTGTGAACAGAGTTATTTTAGTCTTCGACATTGACGGTGTGGTGCGGGATGTGTCCGGTTCCTACCGGCGGGCGATCGCCGATGCGGTGGAACATTTCACGGCGGGTGCTTTTCGTCCGAATTCTCTCGATATCGACTCTCTGAAGTCTGAGGGAGTGTGGAATAATGACTGGCAGGCGTCTTTTGAGTTAGTTTGCCGTTATTTTGAGGGGATTGGGCGATCGAGAAACCAACTCGCTCTCAACTATGACGAATTAGTGGCTTTTTTCCAAAGTCGCTATCGCGGGCCCGATGAGAAAAATTGGACTGGTTACATTTGCGACGAACCGCTGTTGTTAAGTCCGGCTTACCTGGAAAATTTAACAGTTGGGGGCATTGTTTGGGGCTTTTTTAGCGGGGCGATGCGGGATGAAGCTGCTTATGTTTTGTCAGGGAAACTGAGTTTAAATTCCCCGGTGTTGGTGGCGATGGAAGATGCACCGGGAAAACCCGATCCGGCTGGACTTTTCGCGGCAATTGAACAGTTGGAAAACCTGCACGGTTTAGAAAAAAATTTGCCCGTGATTTACGCGGGAGATACTGTGGCGGATATTTACACGGTTGTGAAGGCGCGGGAAGTGCAACCAAATCGAGTTTGGCTGGGGGCTGGAATTTTGCCGCCTCATGTTTTGGATGATGCTGTGCGCTGTGAGGCTTATGCTAAGGTGCTGGAAAATGCGGGTGCTGCAGCGGTTTTCAGGAATGTCGAGGAGTTGACGGCTGCGCGGATTTGGGAATTAGTTCAGTAGGCTGTTGACTGTTGACTGTTGACGGTTGACTGTAGGCTGTTGACGGTTGACGGTTGACTGTTGACTGTTGAATCGGGGTCAAAAAAATGAAAATTGCGCGAATTATTTGTTGGCAGCTTGATTCGACTTTGCGCCCGACGATGAAGCACGGATTTGATACCGTGTTATTTATAAACAAATGTAATTTTGTTAAATAATTTTGCACCTTATCCTATTGACAAGTAAATGTAGTTTTGTTACATTTATTTGTCAATTTTTGCATCTTTGAGTTGACAATATCTGCTGCTGCGGCTTAGTACAGAGTAGAGGTCAAACTCTAGGAGAATGCAACTATGTTAGTTTCGCGATCGAGTGATAAACAAGCTACGCCGGAAGAAACGCGGCAACTAGAAAAGCTCCAAGTCCAAATCGAGCGAGCTGTTGCTGACGGCAAGATATCTAAGCAAGAAATGGAAGACATCAATAGAGCGATTTGGGCTGACGGAAAAGTTACTGTTGAAGAACTGGAACTCTACAGAATGTTGGTGACAGATAAGATTGTTTCTGGAGATGTGGAATACGAGTTTTGAGAAAAAAATTGAAGGGAGGAAACGGATTTAAGGGATGAATATTGAGGAAAGAAGAAACAAGGAAGAAGAGTTTAAAGTGTTCTTCAATAGTTTGTTTACTGCTAGCTTAGGATGACATTTGGCAATTCTTGGGAGCATCCCTTTTAGGAATTATACCCCACAATTATGGGGATGCTCGCAATTTTTCATTTGGGTTGTGAGATTATTTTAAGTGCAAGAATTTGTCTAATGCACTGACTGCAAGTGGCGGCCAGCGGCGGTTATTGGCAACCCAATCAATGTCTTTGTAGCGGGAGTCGAGGCCGACTGCTGCTACCCAATTGCTCTCAGCTTCGCCGCGCTTTCCTGCTTCCCAAAGACAGGCGCTGAGGGCGGCTCTCATGTCGGCAAATTGGGGGTATCTGCGGACGATGTTTTTCATGTTGCGAATTGCTTCTTTGGTTTGCCCGTTTTGATAAAGTGCGAGGGCGTGGTTGGCGCGGGCAAAGGCGTATTCGGGGGCTAGTTCAAAGGCTTTGCTGTAGTCGGCAATTGCTTGTTCCCATTTTCCTAAACCTGCTTCGGCGTTGCCTCGGTTGTTGTAGGCGGCTGGATCTTGGGAGTCTAATTCTAGTACGTGATTGTAGTCGGCGATCGCCTCTTCCCAGCGTCCTAAACCTTCTAAGGCGGTGCCGCGGTTGAGGTATGGATCGGGGGCGTCGGGTGCTAGTTCGATCGCTCTTTCGTAGTCGGAAATAGCTGCTTGTAGTTTGTTTTGGCTGACTCTAGAATTGCCTCGGTTGCTCCAAGCGGCTGCTTGTGAGGGAAATTTGTCAATGATTTGAGTCCAAAAAGTTTCTGCCGCGGGAAATTTGCCTTCATTTGTAGCTTCAAAAGCTTTTTGAACGAGTTCTCCCAATTCCTGTTGGGGATCTGTGATATCTGTTGGTTGTACTTGTGCGGCAACGGGCGCGATATTTCCCAGCCAAACTAACCCGGTTACAATTAATACTGTAAAAAATGTGAACAGTGAGCGAATCATCTTTGTTGGCAGTTGAAACTTTACTGAGGAATGAGAATTAAATAAAATCCACTTTTCCTGTTTGTTGTGGGATGGGCGTCCCGCCCGTCTATCGGGGACGGGCGGGACGCCCATCCCACAAGAAAAAAGGGAAATTATTTAATTGACGATCCTTAAAGACATTATTAACCAAAATTTTAGGTATTAGTTCGATATGTGAGAACTAATTTTATGAAAAAACGGTTGTTAATTTTGGGCGGGACGGGGGATGCTGCTGAACTGGCGGCAAGAGCGTCTCAAATTGCTGAAATTGAGGTGGTATCTTCGCT
>NZ_JAUBQU010000321.1:0-1028 GCF_036701435.1 Microcoleus sp. Pol12A5 | reverse complement strand
ACCGCGTTTATTTTACTCACAATCTTTTTGAACCTGATAGAATCCGAGAAACAAGTAACGATCGCACTAATCGGGTTTCCATTAATCACTTATTGGTGAACAACTTATTGCCCGATCGCACATTTCTCTCAAATTCGATCGCCCGATCAACAAAAAACCCGATCGCCCATAAACCCAAAAATCGGATCGCCCGAATCAACCCAAAAACCCGACCGCCCGAATCAACCCAAAAACCCGATCGCCCCAATCAACACAAAAACCCGATCGCCCATCCACCCAAAACTCCGATCGCACATTTCTCTCAAATTCGATCGCACATCAACCAAAAACCCGATCGCACATCAACCAAAAACCCGATCGCACATCAACCAAAAAACCCGATCGCCCATCAATCCAAAAACCCGATCGCCCCCATCCACAAAAAAACGCGATCGCCCATCCACCAAAAACCCGATCGCACATCCACAAAAAAAACCGATCGCGGGGCCCCAGAAACCGGGTTTTTACCGAAATACTTCGTTACAACCCACAGATTTGGGCAAAAACCCGGTTTCTTGGATTATCCCCCGCCGCTAACTCCCTCCAATCGCAGGAAATGCACCCGGCCCGATCGATCGCCCGCTACAACTGTCACTCCATCAGGGGCGATCGCACAGCAATCAAACCAACTATCTCCGCTGAAACTAGCAACCTCTTTGCCACTAAGCAAATCCCAGATTTTCAGGGTTTTATCCATAGATGCGGAAATCGCTGTTTTACCGTCGGGTGCGAGATCCACTGCTAGTACCGAGTTACTATGACCCGTGAGAGTTTTCAGTTCTGAAGCTGTCTCGGTGTCCCAGATTTTCAGGGTTTTATCCATAGATGCGGAAATCGCTGTTTTTCCGTCTGGTGCGAGATCCACTGCATCTACCCCGTCACTATGACCCGTGAGAGTTTTCAGTTCCCTGCCTGTCTCGGTGTCCCAGATTTTCAGGGTTTTATCCATAGATGCGGAAATCGCTGTTTTTCCGTCTGGTGCGAGATCC
>NZ_JAUBQU010000320.1:0-1031 GCF_036701435.1 Microcoleus sp. Pol12A5 | reverse complement strand
AACTCAGCAAGAAAGTATAAATATGTTGGCGAATTCGAGAAATCATCATACAAGTTCAAGCTAATGGGCAGTCGTGACAGTTCAGAATTGAATTCTACCAGAAAGAGCGTCAAGCGTAGCTATCCCGTAGGGAATCGCCCGCTCGCCACGGCTAGCTCCAATTCCGCCCCATCCCCAAACTCTAGGGATATCGGCACATTGGGAGAAAACTTAGTCGCCGATTGGTTGCAGCAGCAAGGTTGGGAAATCCTGCACCGGCAGTGGCACTGTCGCTGGGGAGAGATTGACATCATCGCACTCGGAAGAGATGAAGAAAGCGTAAAAAACCGAGGTCTTCCCAATCACACATCCCCAACAGTAGCATTTGTAGAGGTGAAAACTCGCCGCCGGGGAAATTGGGATGCTGGTGGAATGTTGGCTGTTACCACCACAAAACAAGCCAAACTTTGGCAAACAGCCGAAATATTTTTAAGCACTTATCCAGATTTAGCCAATAATTATTGTCGCTTTGATGTCGCTTTAGTCATGTGCGAACCTTCACAACAAAACACTAAGCGAATATTACCACCATTAACAGCAGCGAACTCTGAATCCGCCGTTGCAGGAAACTACCGACTCACCCTGCAAGAATACATTCGCTCGGCTTTTAGCATTTAAAAATATATAATTAAAATTTAGAGGGTAAAATCTCAAAGCAATGCTACTAGGTAATTTTTAATTGTTAACTTGCCTAGGCAGTCGCGCATTTATCTCTTCTCTTGAGTTCTAACGGAGCTGAAAAAAGCGTTCAATCTTCTCCCGCTTTCCCCTTCTCTCCCTCTCCTGTTCTGTCATCACAGTTAATTTATATGGGTAGCAATTTAGGCCAGAGTTTCCGGGCAATATCCGAGACCCTTGACAAACTGCTGGCGAAACGCTTCAATTTCTTTGCGGTCAGGGCTGCCGTGACAAACGACGGCCACCTGGTAGCGGCGCATCACGCTCAGCGGCGACTGTCCGGTTTCCAAACTCCAAAGCGCCATTTGCAAGCG
>NZ_JAUBQU010000186.1:0-7846 GCF_036701435.1 Microcoleus sp. Pol12A5 | reverse complement strand
GGCTTAACCATAGACCCAGCTCAGGTTTGAGAGATTTTGTCCTATTATACTCTGCCTAGAGTGACAGAAGAGGATTACTCAAAATCTACAAAGTTCCTGCCTATCGTCTTCAGAATCGTCCCAAAGCTGTTTCAGTAGGTGGAAGATAGACAGTGTACAGTTTAAAGAAATGAAATGCTTCTTAATAAGTCCACTTCCAACCCACCATTCCGTTCTGATGATTACCCAGAAATGGAGCGAGATGTCATTCAAGAACGTTTGCGTCAAGCTAAATTTAGTTTTAACGTGACTATTGGGTTAAAAATAGTAAACGCCTTTATGAGTATTTTAGTCATCGTACTGTTGTTTTCTGGAAAAGTCACAGAAGGCTCAGTTGCCACCGCTGGCGGATTAACATTAAATATTGTCAGCGGTAGGTTACTCAAGTTTACAAAAGAAACGAACGACAGACTCGATCGCCTAGCCAAAGAATTCAAAGACGACGATTAAATAAAAATCGTTAAAGTAGGGTGCGCCTTCCGCACCTGACAAATTACCAATTCCACTAATACGCGGTTTACAAGTCAAAGTAGGGCGCGCATTCCGCACCCTACAAATTCAACTAACGCGCACCTGACAAATTCAAGTTAAATTCTGCAAAAATTTATCAAAGGTTGCCCGATCGGGCATAGCCACTTGAGCACCCGTTTTTGTTGCACACAGAGCGCCCGCTGCTGCGCCCCACCGCACCGCCTCTGACAAGGACAGACCGGCATCTAATGCAGCAGCCAACCCGCCGTTAAAAGCATCGCCAGCAGCCACAGTGTCGATCGCCTCCACAGCAAAAGCCGGTACAAAAAAGGTTTCATCCGCAGTAACAGCAACAGCCCCGCGATCGCCCAATTTGACAATAACATTCTTGACACCACGCTCCTGCAACTGTTTGGCAGCTACAATCGCTGTTTCGGTGTCATTCACCCGAAAACCGACTAACTGGCCCGCTTCCACTTCATTCGGCGTGATAATGTCAATTAGCGGATAAAGTTCCAGTGGCAAATCTGCCCTAGCCGGTGCTGGATCGAGAATAACTCGCACCCCCGCTTGACGAGCAGCTTTCGCAGCTTTTTGGACAACTTCCAGGGGAATTTCTAACTGTAACAGCACAGATGTAGCTGCTGTTAACAGTTTTTTGAGACGTTCTATATCTGCTTCACCGACATTGTTATTTGCGCCCGGAATCACAATAATATTATTTTGACCTGTCTCGTCTACCGCGATAATTGCCACTCCTGAATGAGTGTTTTGGTCTATTAATACATTGTCTGTATTTACCCCATAAGATTGTAAATTTGTCAATAAGTCTTCAGCAAATTTATCGTTGCCGACGCGACCGATGATGTGGGTGGAAGTGCCGAGACGGGCGGCAGCGACGGCTTGATTTGCTCCTTTGCCACCGCCGGCCGTGAAAAAATTGCTACCGATGATAGTTTCCCCTGGTTGCGGCAACCGGGGAGTTTTTGCTGCTAGGTCGATGTTGATACTGCCGAATACGATGATCGTCATAAATTATTCAATTTGGTAATTGGTAAGCTGTAGCGCATTTAATTGGTAAGCTACTTTTTACTTAAACTCTTGTGGGGCGGGCAGGATAGCCAGGGGCGATCGAGTTTCAATTTAAATGCCAAATAGCTTAATTGGTAATTGGTAATTCTCCCATTCTCCCACTTTCCCCCTCTCCCTCTCTCCCCCTCTCCCTCTCTTCCTTAAGACGTGCTAGAACAGTTATGGTCTCCACCGGTCAATTCAATGGCTGCAATTACTCTCGATCGCAATCCCTGTGTCCTGCTAGTTGAAACAGACGAAGTTCTCGCCGGACACTTGAGTCTCGACTTAAAATCCTCCGGCTATGAACCGGTAGTAGCTTCTAACACCGCCACCGGCCAAAATTTAGCCCGTGAATTGCAGCCAGCTTTGATTGTAATCGATCGCATACTTGGCCCTGAGTCGGGGCTGTCACTGTGTTCTTACCTCAGAAGTATTGGCAATCGGGTGCCGGTGCTGCTATTGGTCGGTCGTGATACAGTTGACGATCGCGTAGCTTGTCTGGAAGCTGGGGCGGATGATTATTTTCTTAAACCTTACCGCACTGAGGAGTTTTTGCAGTTGGTGCGCTTGTATTTGCAGCCGGATAACAGCAGCAACGAACAATTGAGGTTTGGCGATTTAGTTTTGGATTTGGCCTCTAGGCGGGCCCTACGCAACGGACGGGCGATCGACCTGACGATGAAGGAATTTGAGCTGCTAAAGTATTTGATGGAACATCCCCGCGAGGTTTTGACTCGGGAACAAATTCTGGAAAATGTTTGGGGTTACGACTTTTTGGGCGAGTCGAATGTGATTGAGGTTTACATCCGCTATCTGCGCCTCAAGATTGAAGATGAGGGCGAAAAGCGCTTGATTCAGACGGTGCGAGGTGTTGGCTATGTGATGCGCGAAGCTTGAAGCAGTCAGTTGACAGTTGACAGTTGTCACTTGTCATCACTCAACGCAGTCAACAGTCAACAGTCAACTGTCATCACTCAACGCAGTCAACAGTCAACAGTCAACTGTCAACAATTCTCAATCTAAAATCTAAAATCTAAAATCATTATGAATTATTTAACTAATTTGCTCGGTATTGGAGTAAGTATATTTTTGCTGGGATGTTCACCGACTTTACCGATCGCGAATGCTGGTGCTACTGGTATTTTGGCGAATCAGTCTCCGACGGCGACAACATCGGGTCAAGTGCTGCCTGTTTCTGCTAGAGCTCGGATAGCCGATCGCCCAATCGAACTCGAGGTGGCTAAAACAGTGGAACAGCAGGCTATGGGTTTAATGTACAGAACTTCTTTGCCGGATGACAGAGGAATGCTGTTTGAGTTTAAACCGGCGCGGCGGGTCAATTTTTGGATGAAAAATTGCAAGATTTCTCTGGATATGATTTTTCTGCGGGATGGGGTGGTTGAGGCGATCGAAGTTTCTGCACCTCCTTGTACTGAAGATCCTTGTCCTACCTACGGGCCCGATACTGTTGTCGATCGAGTGATTGAGCTCCGGGGTGGGCGTGCTGCTGAACTTGGTGTCAAAGTGGGCGATCGTATTGAAATTGAGTTTTTTAACGAAAACCTCCCTCAATAAACAATCCCCCGGTTTCCTTCTTGCTTCTTTTTAGCATCCGTTACATCCGTTCCCGAACTGCCTTGTGCCTTCGGAATACCGGCGAAAATTTAGAAACTTTACAAAAATTGATAAAATCTATTAGAATATTAATGTAAGATTCAGTACAAACACCAAAAGATTTGCTACGATGTCGATCTCAGCCAGTCAGGACTTGAGCTTGTTTCCGGAAGCTGTAGATTGTTGGTCGCAGGTATGAGACGAGTCAGCGACTCGTTACCAATCCTGAGAGACGATACTCAGCCTCAAGGTGTAGCAACACGAAAAGAAATTCTCTGGAAGTTCTGGCGCTCGAGGTAAATCTACTAAACCTATCTAAAGTAATATGCTACGAGCCAAGTTAATTGGCGGTAATTGGCAAACTTAACTTCTGGTAGCAGTTTCGGGTTTGATCGAAATATCTAACTAATTTTGCCGAAGTAGATTTGCGGATTCTGCATTTCGGCAGATGAAGTTAAACTCTGAACCTGGTTTAGTAGTTTTAGGTAGCAGAATAAATTCTGATTCGCGCTGCAAAGATGCCGAGGTATTCAGTTTAAGTTCGATCGCGATCGCAAGTCGATCGGGCCGACATCAGCAAAATTGCAAAACCTTTCACTTTTTGGGAAAGGTTAGCTTGTGCGCTTGCACTCAGCATTACGTTTGGCAGTTCAACCGCTAATAGCGTTTTAAAAGCTATCGACGGTAACAAGACAAATTTAAAACTGGCTTATTACTCATCCAAAACATCAGGTTCACATCAGAAAATGGTGTCCTATACTTAGAGGTGAAATCACATGGCACCCGCTAAATACACTCGATTAATTCGATTTTTACAAGAAGATTTGGCAATTTCCCCCGCGTCAATTGCTGTCGCCGAACGTGTTGGCGATAACAAACAGCGGCAGCGCGATAAAGACCCGAATTCCTTGCCGATGGTTCTGTGGCAATACGGTTTAGTCACTCTCGAACAGTTGGATAAAATCTTTGATTGGTTATCCGAAGCATATTAAAAGGATTTTAGATTTTAGAGAGTATCAAAAATCCAAAATCCTTTAACAACTGAGATTAGGATTCAGCCAAGAACTTGGCAGCAGCGGCAACGCCGGCACCAGGAGTGTAGCCTTCATGACCCAATTCTCGCAACACGACTTCTAAAGAGGAAATTGCTGCTAGAATATCGCGATCGCACACAAAGCCCAAATGACCGATTCGGAAGATTTTACCTTTCAAATGGTCTTGTCCGTCGGCGAGAGCAATGTCAAATCTCTTTCTCATCAAAGTCCGCACTTTTTGAGCATCTACGGATTCTGGCGGCATAACCGAAGTAATCGCAGGGCTGGCCGCATCATCAGCGGCAAACAACGGTAAACCTAAAGCTTTTACAGCAGCGCGAGTAGTTGTCATCAACCGTTTGTGCCGCGCGAAAACATTTTCCAACCCTTCTGTTTTCATCATCTGCAGCGATGCTTGCAGGGCAAAAAACATATTGACAGGGGGAGTAAAAGGAGTGGTATTTTTGGCAGCGTCTTTGCTATATTTGCCCAAATCCAAATAATAGCGGGGCAGTTTCGCAGTTTTGTAAGCTTCCCAAGCTTTGGGACTGACGGCCACAAAACCCAAACCTGGAGGAATCATGTAAGCTTTCTGAGAACCCGAAGCAATGACATCGATGCCCCAAGCGTCCATCGGAATATTGACAGCGCCTAAGCTAGTGACAGCATCGACCATAATTAAAGCTTCACCGTGGGCCTTAACGTGGCGGTTGATGGTTTCGAGGTCGTTGAGGACGCCCGTGGAGGTTTCCGAGTGGGTGATGATGACAGCTTTGATTTGCTTCTCTGTATCTGCTTCGAGTTTTTCGCGGAAGTTTTCGGGGTCTAAAGGTTGGCCCCACTCGGCTTTAATAATTTCGGCGTTTAAACCGTAAGCTTCGGCGACTTCGGCCCAACGTTCACCAAATTTGCCGTTGGTGCCGACTAAAACTCGATCGCCCGCACTCAAGAAATTAATTATCCCAGCTTCCATCGCGCCGGTACCGGAAACGGTTAAACTCAACACGTCACTTTTAGTTTGGTGCAGCCATTTCAAATTATCGGTACATTCTGCAAAAATCGCGTCAAATTCCTTGCTGCGGTGGCCCATCGGGTGTTTTGCCATCGCTAACAAGGCCGCTTCAGGTACCGGCGTCGGGCCGGGAATCATCAGCATTAATTTGTTGTCCATGATATTGTCCTAAGTTTTTCTGTGGGAGTTATATAGAATAAATCAAATACGATACGTCACGTCGCTACTCTAACTTTTTTAACTTTTAACTCCCTTGTGGTTAATTTCATTTAGAGACCAGCGGTGTTCTACCGCTAAGTTCGATCGCTCGCAGCTTTGTTCTAATTGCTTTTGAATGGCAAGGGCTTTACGCAGTGTAATAATAAGTTGGTGAACTTGTTGCTGCTGCGGCGATTGTGGACTGACAGCAAACATCGTTTTGCGCTCTAACAATTGAAGTAGCAATTCATAATGAATGTACGAAGGAAGGGGGATTGGCTCCATGAAAGCTAACATACCTCAGCGAACCGACACCCCATAGCAATTGCATGAGGCATCACAGGTGAACATTAGATGCCCGATTTTTTATTTGTTTTCTAACCGTACAACAACCCCTGCTTTGCCGATCGAATATTCGGGGCTGGGTGCGTTGGACACGCTAAATCTTGCGATCGACCCGCTTACAGAATAGATTTAATTGCTTTCTGGCAAAATATTTCTATGCAATATAGCTTTGAGTGCTATTTTTTTTTACAGTCAAGCGCTTGAGTCGATGCAGGCTAGAAATTCTCATTATTTACCTACTTAATCATTTTTTATCAGAATTAAGGGTGGTTTGTCAAGCGGTCTCGCCTTTCACAGGCTGGGAGGGCGATCGGCAAGGGAGGCTAAAGCCGCACCCGGATCGGGCTGCTTGACCAGAGATTCCCCAATGAGAACGGCTTCTGCTCCGGCGGTGGCAACTTTAGCTAGGTCGTCGGGAGTGTGGATTCCTGACTCGCTGACGATGAGGATGCCTTTTTCTTGGATTTCGGTTTGTCGATCGGCTAATAGTTGACCGGTGGTTTCTAGGCTGACGGAAAAGTCTGCTAGGTTGCGGTTGTTGATGCCGATCAGGTTGACGCCTTCTAGCGTTAATACTCGATCGAGTTCTTCGAGAGTGTGAACTTCTATTAAAGCTGTCATGCCCAAAGTCTTGACAATTTTTACAAAGTATTGTAAATCTTTGTCAGATAGAATGGCTGCGATTAACAATACAGCATCGGCGCCGTGAATCCGGGCGAGATAGATTTGGTAGGGATAGATAATAAACTCTTTGCAAAGTAAGGGTAAATCGACGGCGGCACGGATTTTAGCGAGGTTGTCGAAACTGCCTTGAAAGAACTTTTCATCGGTGAGTACGGAGATGCAGCTAGCGCCGTTTTGTTGGTAAGCTAGGGCGATCGCCACTGGGTCGAAATCTTCGCGAATTACGCCTTTACTGGGGGAAGCTTTTTTAACTTCGGCGATGATAGCAGGTGTGGTTTTGCCGTTTTTAAGGGCGGCAAGAAAGTCGCGGGTTGGCGGTGAAAACGGGAGTTTTTTGTGAAGATCGGATAACGGGGTGCGATCGCGCTTTTGGGCCACTTCAGCTTCTTTTTCCCAGACGATTTCTTCGAGGATGTGCTGGGGTTCGGCGTCGGGTACGGCGATTTGGTAGCTGAGGTAGAGTACGGAGACGGATGTGCTGGGGGGACGGCGGCGGATTTGAAGCATGATAGGGGGATAAAGGGCGATCGTAACAAGTTTCAACGTATTATATAATGGTTTACGATTAATCAAACAGAAACAAACCCGGATTTACATTAAAAAATTTTCCCAAAGCCTCAGCTTGTTTTTTGCTAATTTCTAGCTGACCGTTAACGATTTCAGTTACCGTCTCAACTGTGCCAATAATTTCTACTAAATCTGCTAGTTCTAAACTTCTAGCATCCATCAAATGAAGAAGTCTTGAGTGGGGAGTAGAGGCATTCAGTTGATAGTGAGTTTCTTCATAATCCTCAATTAGTTTGACTAAAAGTTCTAACAGAGTATCTTCTTCGGGAGTTAGATTGTTCCGAGATAGCAAGTTTTCAACTATTTCTAAAAAAGTCTCGTTTTCATCTTCATTTTTGATGATTCTAGGTTGATATTGAGACAGCAGGCTGCTGTACCTGTCGGAGTCAAAAGTAAGGGTCGTTTTTCCAGTTGTCTTTGTCATATTCTGCATGAGTCAAAATGTACTTGATATAAACAATCTGCTTTTGATAGTTAAGACTTACGATTAATCGATATTTATTTCCTTTGATATTGAAAATTGTAAAATTTCCAACTGCTTCAGCTTGAGGATAAATAGTTTGAACATCAATAAGTTTAGTCCAGTTGGCTTGACTAGCAATCTTGTACCAATCATCGAGGGCTTCGCAGGAATCAGCATGATTTTGGCAGTAGTCTCTTAATTTTTTGCGACTGATAACGTGCATTTAGCGATCGTTCAGATGTTTTGCAGATACCTAATTCTATCAAATTTAAGTAGGTGGACAGGAAAAAAATAAACTATGTAACGCTAAGTCTTGAGCTAGCTAGACTTAAACTTGAAACGCTT
>NZ_JAUBQU010000185.1:0-7859 GCF_036701435.1 Microcoleus sp. Pol12A5 | reverse complement strand
AAAAAACTACATAGAAAATTATTCGGATATAAGTGTAGCATATTTTGGGTTAAAGTTAAGATGCGTTTACCCTGCCCATCACTGACAGTGTAAGTAAAACTATCTGGTCCCAAAAATCCTGGATTCGGAGTATAAGTAAACGAACCATCAGTATTGAATACGAGAGTGCCATTGTTGGGATTTGTGACTTTAGTTGCCGTCAGCAAATCACCGTCAAAGTCGCTATCGTTGGCTAAAACTCCCTCAGCCACAGGAACGTTTATCACTCGATCGTGCAGGGTTTTGTAATTGTCACTATTTGCCTGCGGTGGCTGATTTGTGACATTTAGATTTACCGGCACAGTCGTGAAAAAAGGCGCGAAGGCTGCCCCGTCAGTGATGCTGTAGCTGAAGTCGTCAAAACCAGCAAAACCCGGATTCGGAGTATAGCTGAACGAACCGTCAGCATTGAAATTCAGCTTGCCGTTTTTAGGGACTGACTCAAGTTTTGCAGTCAATGTGTCGCCGTCAGGGTCGATGTCATTGGCCAGGACTCCGGGAATTACGACATTGAGTGTCTTGTCGTGGGGAGTGTTGTAACTGTCGGTATTTGCCTGCGGTGGCTGATTTGTGACATTAATAACTATCTGATTGGTCGCAGGCACGAAGGCTCCGTCGCTGACACTGTAGCTGAATACATCCAAGCCGACAAAACCGGGATTGGGAGTATAGCTAAAGGAACCGTCAGGGTTAAAATTGATCTTGCCGTTGTTTGGCAAGGATACCAGTTTGGCACTCAAGGAATCGCCGTCGGGGTCGATGTCATTGGCCAGCACTCCGGGAATTACGACATTGAGTGTCTTGTCGTGGGGAGTGTTGTAACGGTCGCTATTTGCCTGCGGCGGCTGGTTGGTGACATTGATACCTATCACAACAGGCGCTGATGTGAAAGTTCCATCGCTGACACTGTAGCTGAATTCCTCCAAGCCAACAAAACCGGGATTCGGAGTATAGCTAAAGGAACCGTCAGCATTGAAATTCAGCTTGCCGTTTTTGGGGACTGACTCAAATTTTGCAGTTAATGGGTCGCCGTCGGGGTCGATGTCATTGGCCAGGAGTCCGGGAATTAGGACATTGAGTGTCTTGTCGTGAGGAGTGTTGTAACGGTCGCTATTTGCCTGCGGCGGCTGGTTGATTAAGAACTTGGTGACGTTGAGGTTCACCGAAACGGGGGGAGAGGGCAATACCCCATCGCTGATGCTGTAGGTGAAGTTGTCAATACCAGCAAAACCCGGATTCGGAGTATAGCTGAAGGAACCGTCAGCATTGAAAACTACCTTGCCACTGTTGGGGGCGGACACCAGTTTTGCCGTTAGGGGGTCGCCGTCGAAGTCGTCGTCGTTGGCCAAGATTCCGGGGGCTGGCAGGTTTAATACCTTGTCTTGGGGAATGCTGTAATTGTCTGGTTGTCCCGCAGGTGGAAAGTTGGTGACATTCAGGTTCACCGGAACGGGGGGAGACGGCGATGCCCCATCGCTGACGCTGTAGCTGAAGTTGTCAATACCAGCAAAACCCGGATTCGGAGTATAGCTGAACGAACCATCAGCATTGAAATTCAGCTTGCCGCTGTTGGGGGCGGACACCAGTTTTGCCGTTAGGGGGTCGCCGTCGAAGTCGTCGTCGTTGGCCAAGACTCCGGGGGCTGGCAGGTTTAATACCTTGTCGTGGGGAATGCTGTAACTGTCTGGTTGTCTCGCAGGTGGAAAGTTAGTGACATTCAGGTTCACTGGAATGGAGGGAGACGGCGATACCCCATCGCTGACGCTGTAGCTGAAGTTGTCAATACCAGCAAAACCGGGATTGGGAGTGTAGCTGAAGGAACCGTCAGCCTTGAAAACTACCTTGCCGCTGTTGGGGACTGATACCAGTTTGGCAGTCAGGGGGTCGCCGTCGAAGTTGTCGTCGTTGGCTAAGATTCCGGGGGCTGGCAGATTGAATACTTTGTCGTGGGGAATGGTGTAACTGTCTGGCTGTCCCACTACCGGCTGGTTAGTGACATTCAGGTTCACCGGAACGGGAGGAGACGGCGATGCCCCGTTGCTGACGCTGTAGGTAAAGTTGTCTGAGCCTGCAAAACCAGGATTGGGAGTATAGCTGAAGGAACCGTCGCTGTTGAAAACTACCTTGCCATTGTTTGGCAAGGACACCAGTTTGGCAGTCAAGGCGTCGCCGTCGGGATCGGAGTCGTTGGCTAGGACTCCGCGGGCTGGCAGATTGAATACCTTGTCATGGGGAATGCTGTAACTGTCTGGTTGTGCCACTGGTTGCTGGTTGGTGACGTTAATGACGAAAGTCTGGCTAGGCGAAGTATCGATACCGCCGTTAGCTATACGACCATTGTCTCTGAGGGTTAAACTAATAGTAGCACGGCAGATCGCAGCCCCCGCCGACGTAAAAATCAGTTGTCCTAAAGAGTACGATCGCGAGTGATACGCTGAATCAACCAGTATTGTCAAGTTTAGGTCGATCGCGCCTAGTTGCAAACTTTCGGGGGCGGCCGTAGGAGAGAATGCACGAAGTTCTGCATCGTCTTAGCCTTGAGGTTAAACTTGTGCAATGTCAAACTTCATTAATGTTGTCAGCATCGATCGACAATAGTACTATCGTATAGTCAGGAGACCAATAAAATTAACAATCAAGACTGATATTAATTTTCAGTGAAGCTGCAACAGATTCATCTTGTAGAGGCGCGTTTAGCAACTAATTCATTTCAAAAACCGACTATTCCAGTACACAAATTGCCTTTTTAAGGTTCGCTCGCTAACAGTTCTTGTGCTACCAATCCTTTCTGAATTGCGAGTACAGCAGCTTGAGTGCGATCGCGCACTTCTAACTTTTGCAAAATCGCGTGTACGTGAACCCGCACAGTCCCCGGAGCAATGTACAATATTTGTGCAATTTCCTGATTGCTTTTCCCCCCCGCAACCAAAGCCAAGATTTCCTGTTCTCGCTTCGTCAGCGGATTCTCTAAAAGTTCCGATTTTGACCCTACTTTCACAGGTTCGGGATTAGCAAAAACCGCCCGAATTTCTGCTGTCGCGGCCTGATCCCACCAAGAAGCGCCCGCCGCTACCGATCGAATTGCCAACACTAAAGTTTCCGCCGCAATTCCCTTGAGGCAATAGCCCTGAGCTCCCGTTGCTATTAATCTTTCAATTAAGGATTTTTGCGAATGAGATGTTAAAATTAAAACGGGAATTTCTGGATGTCGATGTTTAATTTGGCGGCACGCTTCAATACCGCCTATTCCCGGCAAACCGACATCGAGAACTACCACATCTGGCAAGTGTTCCTGAGTCAATTCTACTGCCGTTTCGCCATCTTCTGCCTCGGCAATTACTTGCAAGCAACTTTCTTGCTGCAACCTGGTTTGCAGCCCCAACCGAAACAGTTCGTCGTCTTCAACCAGGAGAATTCGCAACGGATAAGCTGGTTTCATTTCTGTGGGATAGCAGGGAGTCGGAATCCAAATAAAGCACCGTGTGGCAATTTATTTTCTGCCCAAATTATACCGCCGTGGGCGTCAATAATTTGGCGGGATAAGTATAATCCTAATCCCGATCCTTTGGCTTGCCTATCGCTGTGTCCTTGATAAAAACGCTCGAACAAGTGGGGCAGTTCATCGGCGGTAATTCCCAACCCGCTATCGATAACTTTCACCACCTGATAACTCGCATAAGATTCCATAACAATTTCTACTTTTCCACCGCGAGGAGAATGGTTAATGCCGTTTGTTAGCAAATTAACAAAAACGCGCTGGAGTTGCACCGCATCGCCATTTACCCACAAAGAGCGACGGAAATCAGACTCTCCGTAAGTCATATTAATGTAAACTCGGCGCGCTGCCGATAAATCTATGAGGGTGGCAATTACTTCTTCTGCCAAAGCTACTAAATTTACGGGCGCAAGTTGCAGTTTTAAACCTTCGGCATCATTGCGGTAAACATCCAGCAGCGTTTCTACTAATTGTAGAGACATTTTGTGCGATCGCGCCATTGTTTCGAGAACTTTTTGCTGACTGGCGGTGACATCCCCAAATTTTGCTGACTGAAAAGCTTTAATTGTTTCGATTGCCCCCAGCATCGGCGTTTTTAAGTCGTGACTCAAAGTAGAGACAAAATCTTCTCGGATGCTTGCTAGCTGCTGCTGCGACTGCAACTCAGCTTTAGCGATCGCGATCGCTTGTTGGTACTCGTGGTTGCGATCGCTCAAATATCCCGTCACCCCTAAAGCCATGACTGCGATCGATCTATTTGCGACAGTGGCTAGGGCGATCGCTCCTCCAGGAGGAACAAACAAATTTAACAGCGTCAAAGCTGCCGATACCAGCGTAATTTGCAACTTACCCAACCGACTCAAGCGCGAATTTGCCAATAAAATCGGCCCTGTGTACAAATACCCAAACAGATACTCCGACGGCGTAGTAAATTCCAGCACTACAACGATCGCAAATAAAATTGCGATCGACCACCTTCCCCGCAAATACGTCTCTTGAATTCCCAGGTTTTTTTGGATAATGAATAAACTTTTCAACATTGTCAATCAATCCATTTTATATTTTATATTCCCTGTTTTTTCTCCTTCCATTTTTACCTTTTAGCTTCGAGGTTTAGATTCCAGCACCTTCTATTTTCTGCCTTAAAATGACTGCTTTTATTGACAATTTTTTACCTATTATGGCGCATCCTCATCGCGTTTAGATAATATCTATATCTCAAAGTATAGATATGTAACCGATGTAAATGTTTATCTATTGTGGCAAATATAGAGCGGAAAGCATAAGTTATTCACATAAATTTATACCTGAAAGCTGATTATCTAAATTTCTACCAGTGAGTATAGTGATCCGTAAAAGTAGAGGGCATTTTTTGGCTAACAGAAGTGACAGCTCAACTTTGTATAATCAAAGCGAGTTCAGTTTCATCCAAATTAACAAGAGTTATTGTGGCGCGCTCTTAAATGCTATACAATTGCTCGATCGCCGTCAAAGCACGGAATTAGCAAAAGAAAAATGAGGAATTATCGCCAGCGAAAACCCGCTGGTGGCGTTAATCCCTCTAACTGGGGAGATTGCATCTTAGCAGCATTGAATTCGGCGATCGCCCCCAAACGGAAAGTGACCTGCAAAAAAAGCTCGCCCGGTTTTTGGAACCTCCCACCTAACCGATTTGGCGATCGGCAAAACCCCTTTATCCAAGGATAAAAATTAACTCATTTATGCTGCAAGGATTACTTCAAATCGCCTTAACCCTAATCATTTTAATAGCAATCGCGCCAGTCTTCGGCAACTACATGGCGCGGGTGTACATGGGAGAAAAAACCATTCTCGACCCCGCTATTAAACCCCTCGAAGAAATTATCTATAAAGCCAGCAACATCCGGTCTGTAGATTCCATGACAGGTTGGCAATATGCCCGATCCTTACTCTACAGCAATGCAGCAATGGGCATATTTGTTTATTTAATTTTCATGCTTCAGGGAGTGCTGCCTTTAAATCCCACCAGCTTAAGTGCCCCAACCTGGGATACTGCGCTGCACACAACTATTTCATTCCTGACAAATACCGACCAACAGCATTACTCCGGCGAGACAACATTCAGTTATCTATCCCAGTTAACTCTGGGTTTTTTAATGTTTACCTCAGCCGCCACGGGTTTAGCAGTAGCGATTGCCTTTATCCGGGGATTAACCGGCCGCCCCCTGGGCAACTTTTACATTGATTTAATTCAATCAATCACCCGCATTCTGCTGCCCCTTTCTTTGATAATAGGCTTGTTTTTGCTAATTTCAGGAGTGCCAGAAACCATCGCCGGGCCGGCAGTTGCCCGTACCTTAGAAGGCGGCACGCAAGTAATAGGTCGCGGCCCAGTAGCTCACTTTGAAAGCATCAAACAACTCGGAGAAAATGGCGGCGGATTTTTTGCCATTAACTCGGCTCATCCCTTTGAAAATCCCAGCCCTTTTACCAACCTGCTGGAAACACTAGCAATGGTTTCTATACCAGCAGCTATGATTCACACCTACGGCAGATTTGCCAACAACAAAAAGCAGGGATGGCTGATTTTTTGGATGGTGTTTGCCATCTACGTGGTCTTGATTGGCATTGCAGCGTTTGGCGAGTACGGCGGCAACCCTCTAATTAATAATTTACTGGGCGCGCAACAACCAAATTTAGAAGGCAAAGAAGTTAGATTTGGCTGGGCAGAGACTGCCCTGTGGGCGGTAACTACGACTGGGACAATGTGCGGTGCTGTCAACGGGATGCACGATTCTTTAATGCCTCCCGCTGGTTTTGCTACTCTGTTTAATTTGTTTCTGCAAATCGTTTGGGGCGGACAGGGAACGGGAACGGCTTACTTATTTATTTACTCAATTTTGAGCGTATTTCTCACGGGATTAATGGTGGGGAGAACGCCGGAATTTTTGGGACGCAAAATAGAAAAACGGGAAATTGTTTTAGCCAGCGTTGTTTTATTAATTCACCCGATCGCAGTTTTAATCCCCGGTGCAATTACCCTCGCCTTTACCGACAGTTTGAGCGGCATCAGCAACCCGGGATTTCACGGCATTTCTCAGGTAATGTACGAATACGCTTCGGCCGCGGCTAACAACGGTTCCGGCTTAGAAGGATTGGCCGACTCTCAACCCGCCCCGACAGGAGTTTGGTGGAATTTAAGCACCTGTTTTAGCCTCCTGTTGGGACGCTACGTTCCAATTATTGCCCTGCTGCTTTTAGCTGACAGCATGACGAACAAACAACTGGTTCCCGAAACAACGGGCACTCTCAGAACCGATTCAGTTTTGTTCACCAGCGTAACCGCAGGAGTAATCTTAATTCTAGGCGCGCTGACATTTTTCCCAGTTTTGGCTTTAGGGCCAATTGCCGAAGAATATGAAATTAGCAGCGGCAAGTTTGAACCAGCACCGATAACTGCGCCAACGCCTTTACCAATACCTTCACCAAACAGCGGACAGTAAAACACCGATAATTGTGATAACTCAGGAGGTAAAAAACTGTTTTATCTTAAAAATATCTGCGTTTATCTGTGTTTATCCGCCTAAAATCTGCGGTTCCTCTATAATCTAAAATCCCCAATCGACATGACCTCATCCCATACTCCTGATTCCCCAAAAAAACCTCCCAGAGGCTCTCGCCAGTCTCGCAAGCATACACCAAAAGCAAATACTAAAGGCCTTTATCAAAGAGCTTTTAAACAAGCTTTTGTCAAGCTAAACCCCCGGGTGATGCTAAAAAATCCGGTGATGTTTGTGGTGTGGATAGGCACAATTGTGACGGCACTTTTAACGATCGACCCGACGCTGTTCGGCCCGGTTTTAGGCAAAAATCAGGTAGTTTTTAACGGTTTAGTGACGTTAATTTTGTTCTTCACCTTGGTATTTGCTAATTTTGCCGAAGCGGTAGCCGAAGGGCGCGGCAAAGCCCAAGCAGATGCGCTGCGATCGACCAAAGCCGACACAACAGCCCGCAAACTCTTACCAGACGGTTCAATTCAAGAAGTTAGTTCGACATCCCTGAGACGCGGCGACCAAATTAAAGTGATCGCAGGCGATGTCATTCCTTCCGACGGCGAAGTGATTGCAGGCGTCGCGTCAGTGGATGAATCTGCGATCACTGGCGAATCCGCGCCGGTGCTCAAGGAACCGGGTTCGGACATCGCCAGTTCCGTCACCGGCGGTACGCGCATCCTCTCTGACGAACTGACGCTGCGGGTAATGGCCGACCCGGGTAAGGGGTTTTTGGACAGGATGATCGCGCTGGTGGAGGGGGCAGAAAGGTCGAAAACGCCGAACGAGATCGC
>NZ_JAUBQU010000184.1:0-7918 GCF_036701435.1 Microcoleus sp. Pol12A5 | reverse complement strand
ATTGCGACGGAGGCAATGGCAGAACTTGCATTTTGGAGCCAGCGCTGCTCACTCCATGACACTGATTCTGTTGGAACGAAAAGATGGAGCCAGCAATGCTCGTCAAGCTAAGCCTTTATGGTTGGTTTGGGTGGGTGAAAATCTGCCACAACTTGAAGAAATTGGACAGCTATATTTGCGTCGCTTTGCTATCGCTCATTGGTATCGTTTAGCTAAGCAAACCTTATTTTGGACTCAACCACAGTTGAGTACAACAGAGCAATGCGATTGATGGAGCACTCTTATGCCCCTATTGACTTGGCAGTTATGGTTAGCTAGAGATTTAGTCCGGGATTTTCATTTACCATGGCAAAAACCTCTCACCAATTTGACTCCCGGACGGGTGGTGCAATCAATGTTTCCACTTTTGGTCAAGATTGGAACTCCGACGAGCGCTCCCAAAAGACGCGGAAAATCCCCTGGTTGCTCGCCCGGTCAAAAACGCACTCCTAAAACTCGCTATCCTGTGGTGAAAAAAGGCAAGGGTCGCTTTCAAAAACATCGAAAAGTAGCTTCTTAATCACTAGGATTTAACTAACTCCAAAGCTTTTTCTGACTCAGTAACTAACTGAGCCTATTTTTTAGTCTCAACTCCAGTAAGTAATTTGTGTTAACAATTGCCTCAAACTATCTATCTATGAAAGTTAAACCATTTTTCATCCAGGCTAACAGGAATTATAGTCAGGTAAAATTAAAGCTCCTTCCTATCGTGACTCTTACTAGATCGCAGACTGCGCAAATTACGAGTAAGTAAATTTCCCTTTTGAGCCGAAATCTTTCTTGAGCTACTCGGAATATTTTGAGGAGTTTAATCATGTGTTAGACATAGATTCGCTTAGCTAAAAATTTTTTATTTTCTTGTTTTTGCTGGTCGGTTAATTATCTTTTTCTCGGTTTGTTATGAGGAGTAGATATTTGCTTTTCTCCCATATAGCCTTTGTCTCCTTTAAATTTTTGATGTTCAGAAAATTGAGAGAGATGGGCTCGGAATTGACTGATATCGATAGTGGAGCCTGGATCTCCAATTTTGACATCAACAATATCTTTTCCATTTGGTAATACAGTCAATTGATTTTTTAAGGTATAATTTTTTTACCGAATATAAATTTATGTTCTTTTTGGTCTGAAGGACGCTCTACAGGCTGCTCGGCGCTATCTACTGTTAATTGATATTGGGTTAAATTTTCTTTTACTAATTCATAATCGCTCTCTTTTTTTTAGTTGTTCTAGTAGACTAGCCGGTAATAATTAACCGAGAATAACTAACCAGTATGGAAAAATATTATGAGCTGCTGATTCACTGACTTCAAATTGAATTCCTAAATATTCAAAACTGCTACTTTGAGGAAGATAAACTAATAACAATTTACTATGAAACTGCACTTAACATAACGCTGAGTATATAGTTACAACCAGAGAGAAATCACCCTCATTTAGTGTATCTTCAGAGTGAATTGGTATAAAGTTAAAATAATTTAGTCGGCAATGGATAATTTATTTTTACAGCCGGCATTTTTTGTTAAGCCTGACTTTTTTGGATTCAATCTCTTGTTGTTTTTGACTGTGAAAAACTTCAGCCTGTTTAACTAACTACTGTAACTGTTCGTAATTAATCCCAATTAATTAAACGCTTAGATCTTTAGGAATTTTTTTCGAGGTAGTTTATTAGTCAACTCGTGGGCTTCAACTGATTACTTTGCTGCCTTAATTATACCAAAAAAATAAGTTCATGGATATGTCTATTCTCACTTGCTTGGATTCTAGTCAAGCTTGTTTTTCAGGATGTAATCGTTAGGCATTTTGGAGCAATTGTTGTAACTGTTCATATTCTACACCAATTAATCGCTGTGTTTCTTTATGATTCTCTTCAATAGAATTCAAGAGGTCGCTCATTTTTCTGTGTAAAAAATGTCTCTTATGTTCTTTTACCACAGCATATTACTATTTTGGAGATGTCTTATATAGCAGATATATTTTGATTTACAGCTTTGCAGTAGCCCAGAAGCGCTACTGCAAACCCCAAACTACAAAACCCCTTTAGAACTCGGAATCCGACTGGCGCGCCGCGGATCGATTTCTACCGCCATCCGCAGAGCTCGCGCAAATGCCTTAAATGCCGCTTCTACAATGTGATGAGAATTTCCGCCCTGCAACTGTCGAATGTGCAGTGTCATTTGAGTGTGGTTCACCACCGCCGAAAAAAACTCTCTCACTAATTCAGTATCGTAAGTGCCGATCCGCTGGTTGGGAATTTCCAAGCTGTAACTTAAGTGAGGCCGTCCCGAAAAATCTAGCACTACTTCAATTAAAGCTTCATCCAAAGGTGCGATGAAATGTCCGAAGCGAGAAATGCCCGATCGATCCCCGACAGCTTTTGCTAGCGCTTGGCCCAAGGTAATTCCCACATCTTCGTTCGTGTGGTGGTCATCAATCTCCAAATCACCGATCGCCTGCACGTCCAAATCGATCAATCCGTGAGAAGCAATCTGGTGCAACATATGGTCTAAAAACGGAATCCCCGTAGACGCCTTGCAAGTTCCTACACCGTCGAGATTGAGGCTAGCAGTGACATCCGTTTCCAGTGTCGTGCGTTTCACCAAGGCGGCCCTAGCTGGTTGAACTGAAGTTGCAGGAGGTACAGAAGGGCGATCGATTATCTCCATAATTTGCAATGGGTCATTCATTAGAATTAATTAGTAATTTGGGATTAACACTTTTGTAGCGGACAACGGACAGTTATTGACAGTTGACTGTTTGCACATCTTGTTGTCAACAGTTAACTGTCTAAAAACTTCGCTGTCAACTGTCAACTGTCAACTGTCAACTGTCAACTGTTTACCAGCTATTACATTCCCATGATTTCGTAACCAGCATCGACATACAAAACTTGACCCGTAATCCCGCTAGCGAGATTGCTGCACAGAAAAGCCGCAGCATTTCCTACTTCCTGCTGAGTCACCGTCCGCCGCAGCGGCGCCACTTCCTCAACGTGGTGGATCATGTCCAGAATACCGCCAACTGCTGACGAAGCCAGAGTCCGAATTGGACCCGAAGAAATCGCATTTACCCGAATATTTAACGGGCCCAGTTCTGCTGCCAGATAGCGAACATTCATTTCCAAAGCTGCTTTAGCAATTCCCATTACATTATAATTAGGAACTACCCGGACACCGCCCAAATAAGTCAGCGTCACAATACTGCCACCCTCGGCCATCAGCGGTTTAGCTGCTGCACAAAGCCGTACCAGCGAGTAAGCGCTAATGTCCAAAGCATTGGAGAAACCTTGGCGCGAAGTGTTGGTGAAATCTCCCGACAACTCGTCCTTGCCGGCAAAAGCCAGACAGTGGATCAGGACATCTAACTTGCCCCATTTTTCGGCGATGGTTTGAAAAGTAGACTCAATTTCGCTCTCGTCTTGGACATTGCAGGGCAAATACAGACTGGGATTGAGCGGTTCCACCAGTTCAGCGACTTTGCGCTCGTGCTTGCCTTTCTCGTCCTTCAAAAAAGTTATGCCGAGGTTGGCCCCAGCTTTGTGGAGCTGCTGAGCGATACCCCACGCGATCGAGCGATTGTTGGCAATGCCCGTAACAAGAGCATTTTTTCCGGTCAAATCTATCATCTGTATTTCTTCTAGAAGCAACTAGCACCGTTCTCATTGGCTCTCTGCGACAACCCCGCCAGTTTAGACACAACTGATTCAGCTTTAACTGATTCAGACACAATTGAGACACAATTGAGACACAATTGATATTAATTTTGCTGTGGAGCTACATGGGGGCGGAATTGAAAAAGTTAAGAGAAGGGCTAGATTTAATCATACAGTGCGTGTTTACCTTAACATTAGATGGAAGTAACCGAATCCTTGGATATTGGAGGTTGGGCTGTATATTTACTCAATAAAGGTTAATCGGCAAGTTATAAAGTATTGATTAGTACAAAGGATCTAGTCGTGACGCATGATAGACCGCTAGCAGCCGTGTTCCGCCAAATCAGCGGCGGGGCGTTTCCACCCATTGTGGAAACCTTTGAACGGGGCAAGACAATTTTTTTCCCTGGAGACCCGGCTGAGCGCGTCTACGTTCTCATTAGAGGTGCTGTGAAGCTCTCCAGGGTGTATGAAGCAGGGGAAGAAATTACAGTCGCCCTCCTACGCGAAAATAGCGTATTTGGGGTGCTGTCTCTGATTACGGGACACCGATCGGACAGGTTTTACCACGCGGTAGCCTTTACGCCGGTGGAATTGATCTCGCTGCCGATCGAACAAGTCGAGAAAGCGCTCAAGGAAGACCCGGAACTCTCGATGGTGATGCTGCGGGGACTGTCGTCTCGGATTTTGCAAACCGAGATGATGATTGAAACGCTGGCGCACCGAGATATGGGTTCGAGACTCGTCAGCTTTTTGCTGATTCTGTGCCGGGATTTTGGCGTGCCCGGTACAGAGGGGATTACGATAGATTTGAAGCTGTCCCACCAGGCGATCGCCGAAGCGATCGGCTCGACACGGGTAACTGTGACTCGTTTGCTCGGGGATCTCAGACAAGAAACCATGATCTCGATCCACAAGAAAAAGATCACAGTCCACAACCCGGTGGCCTTAAGCCAGCAATTCACTTGATGCCGAGAAAGTATGGGATTTTGGATTTTGGATTTTAGATTCAATCCAAAATCCAAAATCCAAAATCTAAAATCGGAATGACTGCTGGATACATCCTGGTATTTGTAATTTTAGTGTTAGGGGGTGTGATCGCCACTGTCAGCGATCGCCTTGGGACGAAAGTCGGCAAGGCAAGGTTGAGCTTATTCAAACTTCGCCCCCGCGATACTGCTGTTGTTGTGACAGTGATGGCTGGCAGCATCCTGTCAGCACTGACTCTGGGCATTTTGTTTGCTACTAGCAAGCCGCTGCGAACCGGAGTTTTTAGAATAGACGAGATTCAAAAAAGGCTCAACAACGCCCGCCGAGAAATCAACCAGGCCACTCAAGAAAAAAATCGAGTAGAAACTGAATTAGCTCAAGCCAGAGCCGCTCAAGCGCAAGCTAGAGCGAATTTAGAGCAAATTAATCAATCTCTCCAAGCCGCTAATGCCGAGCAAGCTCGGACGCAAACAAAATTAAACTCGCTGCGGGCCCAGCTCAACAGCGTGCAAGCAGCCAAGTCTAAAACTGAACAGCAGTTAAGTCAGGTAGAAGCGGCTAAATCCGAGACAGAAGAACAGCTCAGCAGTGTGGAAGCGGCTAAATCCCGCACCGAAGAACAATTGAAACTGGTTGAAACGGCCCGATCGACTACACAAGCTCAGCTCGATCGCACCGAGAACCAATTGAAAACAGTTTCTGCTCAAAAAACGACTTTAGGAGCGGAAATCGCCCAACTGCAAGAGGAACGCCAACAGTTAATCGAGCAGGTAAAAACTCAAATTGCCCAGCGCGATCGAGAAATTGCCAAGCGAGACGCAGAAATTGCCCAGCGGGACAAGGAAATTGTCGATCGCAACGAACTAATTGCCCAGCGGGACAAGGAAATTGCCCAGCGGGCGCAAAATCTGGCAGAGCGCGATCGAACTATTGTCGAGCGCGACAAAGTAATTGCCGAGAGAGAAGCACTTTTAGAAACCTTGGCACAGCAACAAGCTCAACTCGAACAGCAACAAACTTTATTGCAGCAGCAAGTGCAAGTTTTGGAACGCGATTTTCAGGCAATCCGCGAGGGTACAGTTGCCATCAGGCGCGGTCAAATTTTAGCTGCTGGCGTCGTTCGCATCCTCGAACCCGGTATGGCGAGTCGCGCGATCGATCGGCTTTTGCAAGAAGCAAATAAAACCACCGTCGGACTCATGCAGCCCGAAAATAGAAAGGTTAGGGAGCAGGTTATTCAAATTACTAAAGCAGAAATCGATCAACTCATTAGTCAAATTAAAGACGGTCAAGACTACGTGGTGCGGATTGTCGCCGGCGCTAATTACCTGCGGGAAGAAAAGGTAATTAAGGTATTTGCAGAAGCAGAAATCAATCGAGTTGTGTTCCGCGCTGGAGATGTCATTGCAGGGGTTGCTATCGATCCGGTGACTTTAACCGACGAACAGGTGCGACAGCAGTTGCTGCAATTGATAGAAGCTTGTCAATTTCGCGCTCGCCTGATCGGTGTTGTCGGCGGTAGAGTTCAAGTGGCAGACAATCAGATTGAAACTTTGGCTGGTTTTATCGAGCGATTGCAGCAGTACGAGAAACCGCTGGACGTTCAGGCGATCGCCACAGATGTCACTTACATCGCGGGCCCGCTTAAAATAGATTTAGTGGCTCTTGAAAACGGAGCCGTTGTTTTTCGTACCGGACAACAAAAACAAGGCCCCGGAGATTTGAACATTAAAAAATAAATTTGGTAATTAATAATGGGTAACTGGCTATGATTTTAGGTTTCGATCCCGGTAAAGACAAATGCGGCCTAGCTGTAATGGGTAGAGATAAGAAGGTCTGCTACCATCAAGTTGTGCTGTCGGAAGCAGCGATATCTACTATTCAATCTTTGTGCGAACAGTTTCCCATTGAGTTATTAGTGATGGGAGATCAAACGACTTCTAAGAGTTGGAAACAAAAACTGACGCAGAGCTTGTCGCCGGAGATCGAAATTGTTCGGGTTGACGAGAGGTTCAGCAGTTTGGAAGCCAAGGAACGCTACTGGGAAATGTACCCTCCGACGGGATTTTCTCGCTTGATTCCCCAGGGGATGCGGACGCCGCCGAGACCGGTGGACGATATTGTGGCGATCGTCCTAATTCAGAGGTATTTAAACAAAAGTTAGTCAATTTTATAAGCATTACCACTGATTCTATTTGATTATTTAGGAATCAATATGTTTTTGAGGCTCTTGAATTTTTAACTTAAATAAAATACACCCTAAATTTAGTTAATTTATCATTAACTAACAGTTAGTGTTACTTGATGACAGCTTCGGTCAAGATTACCTTACCATTCTGGCGGACTTGCAGGCGTTGGGGGTTAATCGAATAGATAATATTGCCGTTAGTCGCTTCATAAGTTCCGTCGTCACCTGTAGTTACTTGCATTACATTGATTTGGGTGCCATTTATTTTACTGAGGCCTCGGTAAAAAATATCGCCTTCCTGGGTTTTGCAAATGTATATAGAAAAGTTGGGCGTTGCGAAAAATTGCACCATTTCCGCTCTCGGACATCCCTCAACTTGAGCAATTTGCAGCGGTTGATTATTGCCCAAAGTGTTGGGTGCGATCGCCCGAACTTTGCCAATCGGTTGATTTAGTGGAGCGGCTTCTGCTGAGGCTGTCAAAAAGCCGTGAAGCGAAGCTATCCCGTTCCCCGTAGGGGTTCCCGAAGGGTAGGGAATCGCACTAATGCCTGCCATAACTAGAACTACTCCTTTAATGCTCTTAACTCTATATTTATCAAACATCTTTTCACTCCTGTTTTTAACTATATAATTACATCTTAAGGGATATTTGCTGGATATTAATAATATTTAATATCAGAGGTAAAAGCTGCAGGAACACGGTACACTGTCGGTTTAAGTAAGGTGCGAACTGTGTACCCTACACCAGTAATAATACATAAGTATGTCAATGCGAGCCAAGGCAAGCAATCTCTTGCATTGATAACATTTTTAAGGTTTTATGACTTGTTCACGCTGAGCTGAGAAACCGGGTTTCTTGATATATTTATCGTTACTAAACCTTTGATTTTTCTAGAAACCTGGTTTCTAGCCCCCCAGGCGATCGCGAACTGACTCAGTTACACAGTAATTTTTATTGGCGCTTAGCTATTTAGTCAGGGTAAACGCATCTTAATTTCAACCTAAAACATGATAAGATGAAGTATTTAGGTAAATCAAGTGCGTAATTCAT
>NZ_JAUBQU010000319.1:0-1048 GCF_036701435.1 Microcoleus sp. Pol12A5 | reverse complement strand
TGACCCCATCTTTTTTTACCATAAATCGGTCTAAACCCCGTCAGCTAGGGGTTTAGACAGTGTTGTCACCCCGTCAGCTCTGATGAGCCAGAAGTAATATCGTTTTCGATTGCACGGCGCCGTGTCCAACCTGTGAGTAATATTAATTCCGATGCTACCGCAGTTGATATGAATCGGGGTCGAAAAACTGAATGGTTGAGTGTTACAGCACTTCCGGATGTTATGAGGTACAATAGAATCGACTAAAAATAATATACTAATGAAAGCATACTCAGTAGATTTGCGATCCAAAATAGTAGCAGCCCATCTCGAGCAGAAGCTGTCGATCCGAGAAACAGCAGCGATATTTTTCCGTCAGTAAAAGCTTAGTTCAAAAACTGGTCAAGCAACAAAAAATAGAGGGAAATTTACAACCGAAACCCAGGGGGAAACCGAGATACAGTCATTTGAATAATTCCACAGCTTCTTTGAGAGAAATAGTGGCAGCACATCCCGATGCAACCTTACTAGAATTGTTTGAGTTATTTGCCCAGAAGACGGGAAATTGGGTGGGTAGAACAGCCATGTGTAACGCCTTACAAAAGTTGGGATTAAATCGTAAAAAAAAACAGTGAGAAGTAGCCAAGCAGGCACTGAAAGAGTCATGAAATTAAGGTTGGAGTATTGGGAAAAAGTCAAGGATATCGAGCCAAAAAATCTAGTATTTTTAGATGAGACTGGAGTATTGCTAGGTTTAACCAGAACTCATGCACGTTCCCAACTAGGCACGAGAGCCTATGCGGTCAAACCTTTTTATCGAGGCAAGAAAGTCACAGTAATTGGTGCAATTAGTCTCAAGCGAGTAGTGGCATTAATGACCATGGACAACTCGATGGATAGCCAAGCATTTGAGGTGTTTATCGATCAATTTTTAGTGCCACAATTGTGGTCGGGAGCAGTAGTAGTGATGGATAACTTACCAGCGCATAAAGGGCTCTCCTGAGTTTATGGTGTAAAATGTACCTACTAATACATTTACCGTTATGAGCTTCCATTTAGACTATCTATT
>NZ_JAUBQU010000183.1:0-7925 GCF_036701435.1 Microcoleus sp. Pol12A5 | reverse complement strand
TGGTATAGCGGGGAATATCGCGGCTAATGACCTCGGAAATCGGATGACGGAACGGTTGAGCAAAAATCCGAGGATTCTCGACAATCACGATTTGATTAAGGCGGCGGGTGAGGCGATCGGCTATATTTTGAGAGAGGTTGCGAAGTCCGATCGCCTAATTGCGATCGCCGAAACCAAAAATTTGCATTATCCAGAAACAGCACTCAGTCAATTAGCCGAGAAAACTCCTGAATATTGGCTGGATATTAACACGAATACAGCCGATTTGTCAAGGGGTTTAAATATTTCCGAAGACCAGCTAACCAAGATTTTTTCTGCGGATGCCGAGGAGTTCGATCGAGTTACCGGATTGACAACGGCAGATTGGGCAACTTTCGTCAACGAATTCGCGGCCAGCGAGGGCAAATCCTTCGATGCGGAAATTGTGGAATTTGTGGCGGACAAGCTGTACGCAACTTTCCCCAAAGCGTACTGCGGAGTGCTGAAACAGGATGCGGCGAAGGGAGGAGAAAAGTTTGCGGCGATGCAGTTGAATCTGCACCAAATTGCTTTGGCAGAACTGAGAGATTTGGGGCTGCAAAATGGGGAAATTCTGCAAAAGTTGGAGGCCGTGGCAACTGGGCAGCAGATTTGTCAAGTGATGGTGAAATTGTCAGCGATAGAAATTGGCATCGACAATTTGGCGCAAGTTCGGGAATTGCTGCAAACATTTATCGATACTTCCGCGCCCCGATTGCCGATTTCTTTGAAGTCCGAGACGATTATTGAAGACCGGACTAAAGACTTTACCGGGCGCAAGTTTGTATTTGAAGAAATTGGTCGTTTCTTGCAAACCAATCGGAAAGGCTATTTTGTTTTAGAAGCAGAACCGGGTGTCGGGAAAAGTTCAATTCTGGCGCAGTGCGTGTTGATGATGAGACGCCGCTGCGTTACTCATTTTAACTCGCGATCCGACGGGATTGTTGATGCCAAAACTTTTCTGGAAAATGCCTGCCTTCAATTAATTGATGGCTTTAAACTCAGGGATAAGTATCCGCAACTGCCGGAAAATGCGACGGCAAACGGCAATTTTTTAGGGCGGCTGTTGGGGGAAGTCAGCGCTACATTGGGCGGGAAAAAGTTGATTTTTGTGGTAGATGCCCTCGATGAAGTCGATTTGAGTTTGCAAAGCAGCGGCAGCAACGTTCTTTATTTGCCGGACGTTTTGCCGGATAACGTTTACTTTATTGTTTCCAAGCGGCCGGAATCTTTGCTTTTGCCGACGACGAAGAATGATCGGGTGTTTGATTTGATGCAGTACGATGCAGCAAGTCTGGAAGATACGAAGGCTTATATTGCAAAACGCACCAGCAATAGCGCCTCCATTCAGAATTGGATTGCCAGTCATGCTTTGAGCCGGGAACAGTTTGTGGGGGCGGTGGCCCAAAAAAGCCAGAACAATTTTATGTATCTCCGCTACGTGCTGAATGATATCGAAAACGGCGAGTACAGGGATGTTTCTTTGGAAGATTTGCCTAGGGAGTTGACAGGATATTATCGGAAGCATTGGGCACAGATGATGGGCAGGGAAGACGATCCGCTGTTGGAGATGAAAGTTAAGATTATCTACGTGATCTCGAAAGCGCGCGAAGCTGTTTCTCGCGGCTGGATTGCTAAATCGGTAGGCGAGACAGATTTTAAAGTACAGCAGGTACTCAAGAAATGGGATTCATTTTTGCGGCAGCAGCAAGTCAGCGACGAAATTCGCTACAGCATTTATCACAACAGTTTTCGCGAGTTTCTGGCAAAAGATGAAACTGTGCAATCTGCGGGGGTTAATGTTGAAGAACTTAACCGTCAAGGTATGAATAACAGGATAGAAGGAGCACCGCTATGAGCGATTTGGGTGTGTGGTTGGCGGAGCAAAGTAAATCGGAGCGAGAATATTTGTTGAAGCATCAACCCAGGGATTTCATTGAAATTGGGGGAGATTTCAACCGTTATTATCGTTGGGTGACGGATTTTGGTTTTATTGAGGCGAAGTTAAAATTGTTGGGGGTGCAGCCGCTAATTGAGGATTACGATTTAGGGAGAAATGCAGATGTTTTGCTGTCGGAGGGGCAAACGCAAACGCTGAATTTGATTCAAGGGGCTATTCGCAAATCGGCGCACATTTTGGAAAAGGATAAAACTGAATTAGCAGGGCAATTATTGGGGAGGTTGCTAGATTTTGAAATGACTGATATTCAGGGGTTGCTGGAACAGGCAAATCAGTCGAAAGATAGTGTTTGGTTGCGGCCTTTGAAGGCTAATTTAGAGCGGCCCGGAGAAGGATGTCTGCGAACTCTCATCGGTCATACTGAGTCGGTAAAAGCAGTTGCGATCGCACCAGACGGCCTGACAGCGATTTCCGCTTCAGAGGATAAAACCCTGAAAATCTGGGACACCGAGACAGGTACGGAAGTTAGAACCCTCACCGATTATACTAGGCGGGTAAATGCAGTGGCGATCGCACCAGACGGCAAAACCGCGATTTTCGCTTCAGGGGATAACACCCTGAAAATCTGGGACACCGAGACAGATACCGAAGTTAGAACCCTCACCGGTCATACTAGCTTGGTAACAGCAGTGGCGATCGCACCAGACGGCAAGAGAGCGATTTCCGCTTCATGGGATGAAACCCTGAAAATCTGGGACACCGAGACAGGTACCGAAGTTAGAACCCTCACCGGTCATACTAGCTGGGTAACAGCAGTGGCGATCGCACCAGACGGCAAAACCGCGATTTCCGCTTCACTGGATAACACCCTAAAAATCTGGGATTTGCTTAGTGGCAAAGAAATTGCTAGTTTCAACGGAGATTTTAGCTTCAATTGCTGTGCAATTTTGCCTGATGGAGTGACAGTTGTAGCGGGCGATGGATCTGGCCGGGTGCATTTCCTGCGATTGGAGGGAGTTAGCGGCGGGCGATAATCCAAGAAACCGGGTTTTTGTCCGAATCTGTGGGTTATAACGAGGTATTGTCGTAAAAACCCGGTTTTTGGGGTCCCCCGATCGGGTTTTTTCGTGATGGGCGATTCCCTACGGGATAGCTACGCTTCACGGGTTTTTGGGTTTATTGGGCGATCGAATTTGAGAGAAATGTGCGATCGAGTTTTTTGTTGATCGGGCGATCGGATTTTTGTGGATGGGCGATCGAATTTTTGTGGATGGGCGATCGAATTCGATTTGTTAGTCCGTTAGTTTGTCCGCGCGGGGAAGGCCAGTTTGTTCGTCCGCGAGTCCGCCAGGGGTTGAAACCTCTGTCTCATAGCGAAAGTCCTCTGAAAGAGGACTGAAGAGTTAGTTGATGTGTATCGGTTTCATGCGAATTTTCAGTCGGTTTCAACCGACTTTAGGTATGAGACGGGGGTTTCAACCCCCGGCGGGCTGTGTCACAAAGCAGACAAATTTTCAGTCGGTTTCAGAGCGATCGAATTTGAGAGAAATGTGCGATCGGGCAATAAGTTGTTAACCAATAAGTGATTAAGGGGAACCCGATTAGTGCGATCGTTACTTGTTTCTCGGATTCTATCAGGTTCAAAAAGATTGTGAGTAAAATAAACGCGGTTTGCGTCAGTTGTTTTTGTAAGTGAGTCTGGTAAAATGTTGGTAACATATTTTTTGGAATAGGCAATCGTGTAATAATTCTGCTGCCTATCTTTTTTTACCACAACACAGCTCAATCCTTACGCAGTATGGATTTGGGGCGGGTTGTCACCCCCCCAGCACACAAACAATCCTATTTTTTAATAGTCGCTTGCAAATAAAGCAGCGGGTCTTCAGCAACCCAACCCAAACCCGAATTGTACCGAACTTCAAAATGCAAATGAGATGGCGGAATGTCCCGTTTTCCCGTCGTCCCGACAGTTCCCAAAACTTCTCCAGACTGCACTTTTTGACCGACTTTTACCGCAATATCTTTCAAATGAGCGTAGCGCGTTTGCTTCCCCGCTTCATGGTTCACCACCACTAAATTCCCGTAATCCCCCTGCGGCCCGGCAAAGGCGACAGTCCCCTCGCCCGCGGCCAAAACCTGCGTACCCTCCGAAGCCAAAAAATCTACGCCGCTGTGGAAAAAAAATTCGCGCCGCGCCTGATCCAATTGCCGCCCGTAACGCAAAGCTTCCACTGCAGGGGCGGGCAGCGGAAATCCTTGCACCGATGGCGTTGCATCGGGATTGATAGAAGGCCCGATCGACCTATTCACCGCAGGCACAAACACCGTTTTCCCCAAAGGCCTGCACCCATTCGCCTCAAATAGCAAATCTGCGCGCACTTTGTAAGCTTCTGCCAGTTTTTGCCAATTCCAGCCCGCAGGCACTTCTACCTCGATGCCACTGTACGGAGGAATGACGATCGTACTTCCAGCAGAGACTCCACCGCCCCGCAACATCGGATTGATCCCGATCACCGCCGCAGGAATCACATTGTACTGCCGCGCGATGCTTTCTATGGTTTCGCCCTGGGCAACAGTATGGGCGCGCAACCGAGACATAGCCGGACTCGGGCAATCGCGGCCCGGGTCGGGGTTTTCTACAGGTGTACCTGAAGGAAGATTTGTAGGTGGGATTTCGGTATTTGCCGCCGTTTTCCCAACAGGTGCGATCGACCAAATTAGTGCAAAAATCAGCGGAAATAAGCGTTTCAAAGTCATTATGTACATAAAAAAGTATTCATTTCGGACAGTTGACAATTTTAAAATCCTGTGAAACTGCATATTTACAAGCTCTAGCCACCCCCCAGACTGTAAATCCCAGGCTAAGCCAAGTTAGGATGAGAATTATTAGTTTGATTCGCTCTTGGCAAATCCGGCAAAATTGCCTGTGATGCCGATGGGCGCCTGCCTGTTAACAGCTATGTTCTTGAGGAAGCGGTACGCCCCGCCCCGCTTCCTTCCCGTCGCCAAGACAAAAATGCTTGATTCGGAACCTGTCTGCGGGGATGAGGTATCTAGCGGGAGTTATTAAATGAGTTTATCTTTTAAGCAAGCGACCCTTTATGTGACTTTGCTGTCAATCGGCGGAGGTATGGGATGGTTGGGAAATCGCTATCTGCAAGGCTCAAACAATCTGGAAACCGGATTGGTTTTGCCAGTAGTACGCCAGCAAATCCCCCCCTATGCGTCTCCTCCTGTTCTGGAAAATCGGGCGGTCGATCGCAGCAATCCCAATTTTATTGCTGAAGCAGCGGAAAAAGTCGGCCCGGCTGTAGTGCGGATTGACGCATCCAGCAAGGTAGCGAATCAAGTGCCGGAAGCTTTCAAAAATCCTTTGTTTCGCCGGTTTTTTGGGGAGAATTTGCCGCAGCCGGAAGAACGAGTCAAGAGAGGTACGGGTTCCGGGTTTATTCTCACTTCTGACGGCCGCATCGTTACTAATGCTCACGTTGTCTCCGGGACGGATACTGTCAAGGTGACTCTCAAAGACGGCCGCGAGTTTGAGGGTAAGGTGCAGGGAGTCGATCCGCTGACGGATGTTGCTGTAGTTAAGATTAATGCTAAGGAACTGCCGCAGGTGGCTTTGGGCAGCTCAGACAATATTGTACCGGGACAGTGGGCGATCGCGATCGGCAATCCTTTAGGTCTCGACAATACCGTGACTGTGGGCATTATCAGCGCTACGGGTCGATCGAGTTCTCAAGTCGGCATCCCCGACAAGCGAGTCCGCTTCATTCAAACCGACGCCGCCATCAACCCCGGCAATTCTGGCGGCCCTCTGCTCAACGACCAAGGCGAAGTAATTGGCATCAATACCGCCATTCGCGCCGACGCTCAGGGCTTGGGGTTTGCAATTCCGATCGAAACCGCCAAACGAGTTTCCGATCAGCTATTCGCCAAAGGTAAAGCCGAACATCCCTATCTCGGCATTCAAATGGTCAGCTTGACTGCCGCCACCAAGGCAGAACTCAACAAACAGCTCGATAATAATAAAATTACCCTCGATCAAGGCGTAGCCGTGACGCGAGTCGTGGAAAATTCCCCCGCTCAAAAAGCCGACTTGCGCCCCGGAGATGTCATTCAAAAAGTTGACGGAATTGCGGTTAACACTCCTGGGGATGTGCAAGAACGGGTGGAAAACACCGTTGTGGGCAAAGAAATCGAGCTGGAAATTAACCGTGTGGGTCAAGTTCAGAATATAAAAGTACGTCCGGCTGCTTTTCCCCTATCGGGTAGCTCCGCCGGTGGGTAATACCATTTGAGATTTTCGATTACAGAATTGGGAATGACTTACGGGATAAGGATTTGGACCTTACCTAGAGTTGCTTTCTTTTGGGAAACTGCTATTAGTTGCAAACGGTAGAGGATGAAAGATAAATCTGATGCTTTGCTTTATAGTCCTGGACGCAGCAACCGGGTTTTTTCACCAAAATCCTTGGTGTAGGGCGAGGGATACCCGGTTAACAGCCCGGTTTCTTAATTCCCTGTGCCTCCATGATTCAGGATTATGGATTTTTCTGAACAACTTTCATCTTTCTGGGTTCCCCAACCCGTTGATCTTTTTACTTGTCTTTGGGCAAGTTTGGTTGAATCGAGCTGGTGCTTGCTAAATTTTCTTCTAGGTGCATCCTCTGCTCCATTTGCCTCAAAAAATAGCCTGTCATCATCGCTGAAGCTAGCAAACCTGCTAAGTTTTCGCGGTCAGTCGTAATTTCGACGTTAAAATTTTCTGAAGGCAAAACGCCGACAAGTCCTTGAACGTTATGAGAGATAATTTCTCTGATGTCGGGGCTGACGGACTTGGCGACGCGGGCTAGAACCTCCGGGGATTGGTGTTGGAGGTACTTCAGCAGTGGATTGACTGCGGTTTGTTGAGCATTGGATGTGTCAAAGTCAGGGTGAAAAACCATTTGGCGATTCTTAATTTCTGGCTGGTTACATTCTACTTCAAACTACTCGTCATTGCTTGGGTACAAATTGGCCTGAAAGTCAATTTGCAATTGTTTTGGCAGTTGGTCTACTTGAAAGTACCGATGAAATTTCTCGGTAACTTGTAACCAATACGACCGTCCCTCAGCCGACCGCCGTTTGCGGACGAAACCCATTTCTACAAGTTCCTGCACTTGTTGGTAAGCTCCTGAACCTCGCAAGTTAACTAAATCTGGCTGAGCGATGCCGCCTTTGAGGGCGATCGCAGCCAGCGTCCGCAGAGCTCCCACACCTAATTCTGGAGGTATTAAAGTTTGCATTAAACTGGCAAACTCTTCTCTGAGTTGCAGGCTGTATCCTGTGGGGGTTTCGACGACTTCTAATGCACTGTCGCGGTGGGACGAGTCAGACATGAGTTCGATGATGGCGTCTTCGGCTTCGGCTCGATCGCACTTGGCAATCTCGGCAATTTCTGCGATCGACACTGGTTGACCTTTTAAGTAAAGTATGGCTTCTATTGTTGTGGCTAAGCGAGTCATTTGGGAATTAGTAACGAGGAATTGGGACATTGAAAGAAGAAGCAAGAAGCAAGAAATAAGAAGGACTCAGAAAAACAACAGTGCTCCATATTTCCGTAACTTCCGTGTCGTGAATAATGAGAGTTAGTAATAAAGATTCCCCTTACACAAATTATTAATAGTGTAGATTAGGTTGAGGAAGAAAACCAGGGTAAGCTCATCTAATTTGGTATAAATTGTACTTGACAAAACCAACAAAACATACAGGGTAGCCCGCTCGTCAGTAACGGTTCTATAATGCCTCAAAAGCTAAGTCATCAAGGTAAGGAAAAGTTTATGGTTATGAGTAAAGGATTCGCTCCCTCCAACCCAGCGGAAAAATCCGAAGAACTCAACAAGCCAAAGCCCATCTCTATCGAAGATTTACAAACTGGCTTTTCAAATTATCCCTCTTCTGTCACTCTAGGCAGAAGAAAATAAGAATTCCCTCTCATTCATCAAGTAAGAGAAGGGATTTGGGT
>NZ_JAUBQU010000182.1:0-7932 GCF_036701435.1 Microcoleus sp. Pol12A5 | reverse complement strand
TCCTGGCACATCTTTAGATGAACTCATCTGTGCCTACTGCGCTCAATAGTGTCTCTTTTTTATTTGAAATGACTATATATTTGCTGTTATGTTCACAAAACTTATCTCAGCGACAATAAGCCACCGAGTGCTCGAATTGAGGAATAAAGACTATAGAGACTATTGCAAAAAAAAATCTACCTAAATTAGGTAGACTTTTAGAAATGTTCAAGAAATGAGTTCACTGTGGGCTAACCGTTGTTGTGATGGATGTGCGACGTAGAAACACTATCCAACTGATCGCGCCCGTTGCGGATCACGCGCAGCATATCGCTCAACTTGTGCTCGATATTATCCAGCACTTGGTCGGCATAATCGTCGGCTCCGTTTTGAATTTCCTCGCATTCAGCCATCGCCCTGACTCTCATCTCTTCCAATTCCTCTTGAGCCTGGTAGCGAATTTGTTCGACTTCCGCCAGCGTGGCCTGCTGTATTGCCTCACAGTCGAGCAAAACTTGCTGCCGCAACTGATCTGCCTCTATCTTCGCCTGCTGCAGCAGGCCCATATCGTTTAAAATTTCTGCTGCTCTCTGTTCTGCTGCTTCTATCACTTCCTGAGCGTAAAGTTCCGCCTCTTGAAGCAAGTCGTCCTTGTGCCGGATGATCGTTTCGGCTTCCTGAAAGGCGATCGGCAAATTTAGCCTCACCAAGTCTAACTGATCGAGCAACTGTTCTTCATCCACCAGAGTGCGTCTGGTCATGGGAATTCGCGGGCTGTCGAGAACAATTTCCTCAAGCCGGTTCAATTCCCGCTGGATGTCTACTCCTGCGGTTCGGGTGGGGTCTCCGAAGGCGGCTGTGTTCTGAGGGGGTTCGTTCTCAGTGCCGCGTCCGGTAGTGTCGGGTTCGATGCGAGTGGGTTCCTGCTGGCGTAACATTTGTAAATATCTAGGGCGACGTGTTTCGGAACAAGATGATCTACGGAGCCACCAAACTTGGCTATTTCTTTAACTACACTACTACTTAAAAAGCTGTACTCGTTAGAAGTTGCCAAAAAAACTGTTTCAATTTCACCCAGAAGGGTTTTATTGGTGTGGGCCATCTGGAGTTCCATTTCAAAATCTGTTAATACCCGGAGCCCCCGCAGCAGCACTTTGGCTTGTCGAATCTTAGCATAGTTTACTGTCAAACCTTCAAAACTGTCTACTTCTACGTTTGGCAAGTGTTGGGTAGAGCGCAGGATCTGCTCGATCCGTTCCTCTACGGTGAAGAGAGGGGTTTTGCTGGGGTTTCTGACTACGGTAACAATTACCCGGTCAAACAGTTTAGATCCCCGCTCAATAATGTCTGCGTGACCGAAGGTAATGGGGTCAAAGCTGCCTGGATAGATTGCAATCACGAGTTTGGCTCAATGAAGTGGGAGAGTGGAGGAGTGGGGGAATGGGAGACTGGGTAGATTGGGGCAGTGGGATAGTGGGAGAGTGGCAAAGCCGGAGATGTGGAAAATCTTCGTTCTTCCTTCTTCGTTCTTCCTTCTTCCCTCTTTCTTCTTCCTTCTTGCCTCTACTTATTCATCGAATGAGCTTTGTAGAAAGTTTCGAGGCTTTGCTTGTCGCCCACAAACCGCCAATGCCAAGGCTCGTAACTGACGCCTTGGCGATTGTTTTTCGGGAAGGACATTTCAAAGCTGAAGGCGACGGCGTTGGCTTCTAACCACTTGAATGCTTGGGTATTTTCAAAACTGGGGCTGAGGTTGGTATCCGGGGCGCTGCCGTCGCCGATGTCGATCGCGTAACCTGTGTGGTGTTCGCTGTAACCTGGAGGGGCGCTGACTTCGGCTCGCTTGCTGGCGTTTTGCCTGCGTTCGGCTTTCACGTCAAAAAATACGTGCTGTTGATCTTCCAGGGAGCGAAAGCCCGATATGGGAGCGAAGTAGATGCCTGATGCGGCGGCGGCGTTGGCCATTTCTTGATATTTTGCTGCTGCTGAGGTGCGGAGTTTGACGCTACCGTCGGAGGTGACGCCTACCAAGTCTTTGGCTGGTGCTTCTGGGTACGGCAAGTGTCCCAGGAGGTTGTCTGGGGTTGTGGGGGCTTTAGGGGTGCTAGCTGGACTCGCGACAGACGGAGACGCGGAACTTGTCGGCGCTGAGTTTTGTTGAGTTTGCTCTGCCTGACTGGTGGCTGGGAACAAGTTAAAGTTGAGGTGCAGCCAGATGCTGACCCCACAGGCTAGTGCGGCCAACCCTAGCAGTTTCCAAATCAGCCCTTTTTTCTTGGACTGACTCTGCCCTGCTTCTGGGTATGGGTGGTCTCGCACTGCTTCGGGAATTTCGTCGGCGACAAGCTCCGAGGCTTGCGGGGGTTTTCTTGACAGACTAGCGTTATCCAAGCCAGCTCCACTCCTGCACTTCAATAAGGCTCAACGTTAAAAATTGTAGACCGATATGGGCGATCGAAAAGCTACAATTGCCGCTGAGAATATATCATCTCTTTCAGACTTCGCCCCGTCCCATCCGCCAACTCTCGCATCTGTTGCTTGGGCCCACAGTCGATCGTCCCTGCGAGGTCGAACTGGTTGGCGCTGGGGGCGCTGGTTTATTTTAAGTGTAATTTGTTACTGTTCGACAAAATCCAACAATTCTTCGATCGACACATCAAACGTCCGCGCCAATTTTACCAGAGCACCGATGTCAGCCATTGCCATACCGGGCGATCGGGCATAACTTTTAACAGTATTGTAGGATACCCCGGAGCGATCGGCTACTTGCTTTAGCGATCGGGCATCGAGCGCCGTTAAGGTCTAATTAGTAGGTTAAAGGTCGATCGCCCAAAATCAACCATTACCAACTTCCGCCAACTCAACATCACTAACAGAATCTTTCTCTTCCCCTTTATCCCCTTCATCAACCACAACAGATAACTTCAATCCCAGAGCCTTCAGCCAACTTGCCAAAGCATATATTGTCGCACTTCCTTCTCCCGACAACAAAACATCTAATTTTTCCAAATGCAATTTAGCATCTTCAGCAGACATATTTGGTTCGCCCAGAGCCTCAAATACATCTCGAAGTGCTTTTCGCATGATTCCTAATTCCAAATCTCCTTCTTCCTCCTCAAGTATCTCTGTGAGGTAAGCCACAGCAAATAAGGGGTCTTTGAGAGATTTAATTTTTAACGGATGGTAAGGTACGCTTTTAGGCATTTTCTCTGCTCCTGTATTCTCTCCAATATTTCTTAGCTGTGCTAATATCTTGCTCTTGAGTGCTTTGATCTCCACCACACAGCAGAAGCACTATAGTTGTTTCTATTTGTCCAAAATAGACGCGGTAGCCCGGGCAAAAGTCAATCCTAAATTCCCAGACTCCCTCTCCCAGCGATCGAGAATCTCCCAGATTGCCATCGCTAACCCGCTCAAGCCTTTTAATAATCTTGGCTTTGCCTTTAAAGTCTCGAAGAGATTCCAACCACTCGGAAAAAGGAATTTTGCCATCAGGTATCTGATACTGCTGAATATCTCTGGGTTGTACTTCCATAAGGTCGATCGTGCTTGCACCCTCATCTTAATATCGGCGATCGCCCCGTATCCAACCTTCTTCACCTAGGCCAACTCAAAATCACCGATCAGAAGGAACTCTGCCGTCAGGGGTAGTGTAACGCTCAATTTCTCTCGGTTGCGCTTCCATAATCTTGATTTTAGCGACGATCGCACTCCAATCTGGCAGCCGCGCCCGATCGGCCCTTGACTCCATGCGCTACAATTATTAAGAAATCTTTAGTTAGATCCGTTTAACGTTCCAGACGCATTATGAGTCTTCCCATTCGCAACGTCGCCATCATTGCTCACGTCGATCACGGCAAAACCACCCTTGTGGACGCTCTCCTCAGACAGTCCGGGATCTTCCGCGAAGGGGAAGAAATCCCAGATTGCGTCATGGACTCCAACGACATCGAGCGCGAACGTGGCATTACCATCCTTTCCAAAAACACCGCCGTCAGGTACGGAGAAACCCTGATCAACATCGTCGATACCCCCGGACACGCGGACTTCGGCGGAGAAGTCGAACGAGTTCTAGGCATGGTTGACGGCTGTCTGCTGATCGTAGACGCCAACGAAGGCCCGATGCCACAAACCCGGTTCGTGCTCAAAAAAGCCCTAGAAAAAGGACTGCGCCCGATCGTCTTTGTGAATAAGATCGATCGCGAGCGAGCCGACCCCCACAAAGCCGTCGATAAAGTTTTGGATCTGTTCCTCGAACTAGGTGCTGACGACGATCAGTGCGAATTTCCCTATCTCTTCGGTTCAGGCTTAAGCGGTTACGCCAAAAAACACCTCGAAGACGAAGGGGTAGATATGAAGCCCCTGTTTGAAGAAATTCTCGACCACGTACCACCCCCTGTAGGCGACCCCAACAAGCCACTACAACTGCAAGTAACCACATTAGATTACTCAGAATACGTCGGTCGCATTGTCATCGGCCGCATCCACAACGGCACGATTAGAATCGGTCAACAAGCAGTCTTAATCACCGAAAGCGGCGCGATTGTCAAATCAAAAATTACCAAATTGATGGGCTTTGAAGGCCTGAAGCGGATAGATATCCCAGAATCTACTGCTGGTAATCTTGTCGCCGTTGCCGGTTTTGCTGATGCCTATATTGGCGAGACAATTACCTGTCCGAACGACCCGCAAGCGCTGCCTTTAATCAAGGTAGATGAACCGACTTTGCAGATGACTTTCTCGGTGAACGATTCGCCTTTCTGCGGTCAAGAAGGAAGTTTGGTAACATCGCGACAAATTCGCGATCGGCTAATGCGAGAACTCCAAACCAACGTCGCCTTGCGCGTCGAAGAAACCGAATCTCCCGACAAATTCCTCGTATCCGGCCGTGGCGAACTCCACCTCGGAATCCTGATCGAAAATATGCGTCGCGAAGGATACGAATTTCAAGTATCCCAGCCGCAAGTAATCTACCGCGAAATCGGCGGTCGTCCCTGCGAACCCTTTGAATGTTTGGTGTTAGACGTACCCGAAGAAGCAGTCGGCGGCTGCATCGAACGCCTCGGTCAGCGGAAAGCAGAAATGCAAGATATGCACGTCAGCAGCACCGGTCGCACTCAAATCGAATTTTCAGTTCCCGCTCGCGGTTTGATTGGATTCCGAGGCGAGTTCATGCGCTTGACTCGCGGCGCTGGAATTATGAACCACAGCTTCCTCGACTATCGCCCCCTCGGTGGAGAAATTGTCGCCCGTCGCAACGGAGTATTGATTTCCTTTGAAGAAGGAGTTGCCACTACTTATTCACTGAAAAATGCTGAAGACCGCGGCGTATTTTTCATTACCCCCGGAACCAAGGTTTACAGAGGGATGATTATCGGAGAAAACAACCGAGATGAAGACATGGAGCTGAATATTTGCAAGTCAAAGCAGTTGACAAACCACCGCGCATCTGGCGGTGAAGAATTGGCGCAATTGCAAGCACCAGTCGATATGAGTCTGGAACGTGCTTTGGAGTACATCGGCCAGGATGAATTGGTGGAAGTAACACCGAAATCAATTCGCTTGCGGAAGGTTTCTAAGAAGTTGGTGAAACGCTAAAACAACTTGAGGGCTGGTGGCAAAATAGCCAGCCCTTAATGTCAACTTCAAACTGTATTTAAAGGCAATATTAATAATTGTAAATAACAGAGTAATTATGAGGTAAATCTAAATTGGAGAAGCAATTAAGCAGATAGAACCATGAAAACCACCGTTGAACTTAACTAAGAATTGGTTAAAGAAGCCTTTCGGTTAACCAATTTCAAGACATAAAAATAACTAATTGGCTTGGCTTTGCAAGTACAAAGTCTTGTGGGAGAACGAATGTATTTATAATCTGCCCTTAAATTGCTAATTATCCTAACGTTTATCAATAATAAAAATTATGCTGAAGAGAATTTATGTAAATAATTTTAGATGCCTGGTCAATTTTGAATTGACTGTAGATAGCTTAAACCTCTTTCTGGGTTCAAATGGATCGGGAAAAACTACCGTTTTCGAGGTTTTAAGAAAACTACAGAAATTTATTTTAGGCGATCAAGCTTCCCAGCAAGATTATAAAGTATCAGATTTGTTTGCAAGCAAGGATTTAACAAGATGGCAAAAATCAAACATTCAAAAATTTGAATTGGATATTCAAGGAAATGGTGGCATTTATAAATATACCCTAGAGATCGAACATCAAGGAGACTATGCACCTCCTAGAATGCGACTAGAAAGCTTAACTTTTAACGGACAACCTCTGTTTAATTTCTGGGTTGATGCAGGCGATAGAGGTATGCCTGTAGGTCAAGCTAGGCTGTATAATGACGATCCCGATCGCGAAGGTGCTTTCTTGCCGTTCTTTGATTGGTCGCGTTCTGGCATTGGTTTTATTTACGAGAGGCCTGACAATCTAAAGCTTACATGGTTCAAAAAAAGGATTTCTAACTTTTTTATTGTACAGATCAATCCTTATATAATGGAATCAGAAAGTCTTAAGGAGGAAAGTTCACCTAACTGGGATATGTCAAATTATGCAGCTTGGTACAGCTATTTATCTCAAGAATATCAAGGTAAAATCCTTAAATTAACGCTGGAATTACAAAAGATTATCCAAGGATTTGATTCATTTCAAAATTCTAAATCCGGTGATGTTAGGATTTTGTCAGCATCTTTTACCCGTCCCAGCAAGGCTGCTTATAGGCTTAATGAATTATCACATGGTCAAAAAGCTTTAATTGCTCTATACACCTTAATATATTGTTCTCCTGATGATAATTTTACTTTGTGTATTGATGAACCAGAAAATTTCCTAGCTTTACCGGAAATAAAACCTTGGTGGGGTAGGGTGATGGACTATTGTCTGGAAAATCAAGCACAAGTAATGTTAATTTCTCATCACCCCTCATTGATTAATTACTTAGCAAGCAATTCAGGTTATTGGTTTGAACGAAGAGATAATGAAGCTGTCCGCGTGCGGCGAATTACTGATACTGAAGAAGAAGGTTTATCAGTTGCTAAGCTTATAGAACTTGGATGGATTTATGACGAGTAGAGATGATTTACCAGAAGTAACTATTCTCTGTGAAGATATTGACCAAGAGCGATTTATCAGACAATATCTGATCTGCTGCGGCTTGGACGATCGCAAAATTAAAGACTTTGGCAATCCTAAAGGGAAAACAATTAAAAATAACAATGCTTTGATACTCAAGCATTATCCAGAGCTGATTAAAAGTTATAGAAGCCGTAAGTACAGAAATATTGCTGTAGTAGTGATGATTGATGCTGATGAAGATAGCTTGGACGATCGAATGCGTTCTTTAAATATAGCATTAGACGAAACAGCAGGTAATTTAAACAAAGATCCGCGACTGCCTAATGAGAAAGTTGCTATTTTTGTGCCCGCCCGAAATATTGAAACGTGGTTTTATTACATTATGGAAGGGCAAGAATGTAATGAAATTACTAAATATAAAGATGACAATATGAGTGCAGAAGAGAGGATTAAACTAGCTAAAAGCGCGGCAAAAAAGTTGGCTAGAGAAATATGTCCTCAGGGAGTCGATCGCATTACTTTGCCTTCTCTCCGTTATGCGTGTAGGGAGTTGCAAAGGCTACAGTTGTAAAGAATGAGTTAGTTGATGTGACATGATGTTCTGTTATATCCCGAATTTCTTAAAGCCATCTAGTATCTGGGTTTTCTGTTTTGTTTAAGTTGTTCTACTTAGTTAATGATATAATATCAAACTTTCCTTTTTATATAAAAATTTGCACCTAGTGACCCTAATGTAGGAGCGCGCGATCGACTAACCGCCACAATATGTTTTAATTTATATTTGAGCAAAATCCAAACAAAGCCAGCCATGAGTCCTAAATCAATAGCCGTAATCAACTTCAAAGGCGGTGTCGGAAAGACTACCGTCACTTGGA